>JAHEKO010000195.1:2447-7047 GCA_024638355.1 Acidobacteriota bacterium | reverse complement strand
ATGTCGTCGTAGAACCTGCAGCTCGCGTCGAAGTCGCGCGCCCGAATCACCACCCTGAACTCGTCGATGTTCATCGTGTCCTCCCCGATCCGGGAAGCTTATCCCGGTCGGGGGCGAATCGGAGGGGCTCCGTCACCCCGCTTGGTATTCTTCCCGCCGTGATCGCCGCCGCGCCGAGGGCTCTCGGGCTCCTGCTTCTGGTCTGCCTGCTCTCGGCTCCGGCCGTGGCGGCGAAGAAGGAAGAGCCCGGGCTGCCGATTCTCGAATCGGGGATGGCCGCCGTCGACCTCGGCAACCGGCGCCTGACGGTCCGCTACTCGACGACGGTCGCCGGGCCTCTGGTCGAGGCTCGGCCCCTGATTGCGGCGCTCGGCGGCGAGCTCGAGATCGGCCCGCTGGGCGAGAGCCACGAGCTGACCCTGAACGAGCAAACCTTCGCCTTCGGGCCGCGAAGCGACGCCCTCACCTCCGGAGCCGAGATCATCGATCTCTCCCAGGCCGCGATCGGCACCGGGGAGACCGGCGTGCAGGTGCCGCTCGATCTGCTCGACCGGATCTACGGCCATCAGCTCGGCTATGAGTTCACCTGGAATCCGGCGGCTCGGCTGCTGCTGGTGCGGCACCAGCCGTCGCGCGAGCTCGGCATGCAGTTCAACCTGGTGCACGTTCAGGGCGTGACGACCGTGGTCCTCCAGTTCTCCACCCGTCCGCGCTACCGCATTCGCGACTCGATCACCTCGGTGACGGTCGAGCTGATCGGCGATCGGCTGCGGGGCGACACCGCGCGCACCCTGCCGACCGACGACATGGTGCGCGGCATCGAGGTGGCGAGGAACGGGATTCGCCTGCGGCTGGCTCCCGGCACCAAGGTGGAGAACTACGTGCTGGACGATCCCTATCGCCTGGTCTTCGACGTCTTTCGCGACGCGCGCGCGCGAGCGAGGATGCCGGTGGCGCCGGAGGGGCCGCAGCGGCGCAGGTCGGAGAGGATCCGCACGATCGTCCTCGATCCGGGCCACGGCGGCGCCGACACCGGCGCGGTCGGCGCTTCCGGCCTGGAGGAAAAGCGCCTCGTGCTGCAGCTCGCGCGCGCGACCCAGCGGCTGCTCGAGGAGCGGCTGCCGGTGCGGGTGGTCTTGACCCGCACCACCGACGCCGAGGTGCCGCTCCCGTCGCGTGCCGCCTTCGCCAACCAGAACAAGGGCGATCTCTTCGTCTCGCTTCACCTCAACTCGGCCGTAGGCGGCGGCGCTCGCGGCGCCGAGACCTTCTATCTGAGCGCCGACACCGTTCAGACCGCGGCAATCGCCGGCGCCGACGCCGAAGAGGGCGATCCCCTCTTCGATCTGAAGCTTCTGCACTGGGACCTGGCGCAGACCCCGCACCTGGCCGGCAGCCGGGCGCTCGCCGAGCTGATTCAGGAAGAGCTCGACGCCGGCTTCGATCTGCGCCGGCGGTCGGTCAAGCGGGCCCCGCTACGCGTTCTGATGGGCGTGGCGATGCCCGCCGTGCTGGTCGAGCTGGGCTTCCTCAGCCACCGCGAGGAGGAGGAGAAGCTGAGCGACCCCGCCTATCGCCTGGAGCTGGCCGACGCCCTGGTGAAGGCCATCGGCCGCTACCGCGCCCAGGTCGAGGGGTCGGGCGATGCGATCGAAGAGGCGGCGCCATGACCCGCCGCCACGCGGCCATCGCGGTCGCAGTGCTCGGGCTGATCGTCTTGGCGCTGGCGGTCTTCTTGCGCATGCGGCCGCAGCTCGCCTCCCGGCAGAGCACGGCCGGGGGGGAGACCCCGGCGATCGAGGCGACGCGCGAGCCGGGGCAGCTGATCCTCTACTTCCCGGGGAGCGGGGGCTCCCTGATCGCCGAGGAGCGCTCGGTCGAGACGGACGGCAAGGCGAACGACCTGCGTACCGTCGCCGCCCAGGTCCTCGCCGGCCCCGAGTCGCCCGAGCTCTTCGCTCCGTTCCCGGCCGAGACCGGAGTCGGCGACGTGTTCGTCTCGGAGAACGGGATCGCCTATGTCGACCTGGTGTCCGCCCAGCTCGAGCCGCCCCGCTCGGGCTCGCGCCAGGAGATGCTCTCGGTCTTCAGCCTGGTCAACTCGGTGCACGCCAACATGCCCGAGCTCGGCGGCGTGGTGCTGCTGTGGAACGGTCAGCAGCGGGCGACCTTCGCCGGCCACCTCGACACCGGGCGACCGCTGACTGAGAACCGCGGCCTGGTCGCGCGCGGATCGAGGCCGGCTGCGGCGGCCGCTACTCCGGCGGGCCCCACAGGCTCTTCTCGTCCCTAGGCTCGGCCGCGCGGCGGCGGCCCTTGGCCTCGACGCTCGCCACCTCGTCCAGGGTCGTGGCCAGCACCCGCCGCTGCTCGTCGCACAGCTGCCCGATGCCGGCGAACGCGAGATCGATCAGACGGTCGAGCTGCGGCCGCGCGAAGGTCGTCTTCTCGCCGGTGCCCTGGATCTCGACCAGATTCCCCGCGGCCGTGGCGACGACGTTCATGTCGACGTCGGCGCGCTGGTCTTCGGCGGCCTCCAGGTCGAGCAGCTCGGTGCCGTCGACGATGCCGACCGAGACGGCCGCCAGCTGCTCCTCGAGCGGCCAGCGCGAGATGTCGCCGCTCAAGAGCATCTGGGCCATCGCCTGGGCGAGCGCGACGTAGGCGCCGGTGATGGCGGCGGTCCGCGTGCCGCCGTCGGCCTGGATGACGTCGCAGTCGACGGCGACGGTCTTCTCCGGGAAGGCCGTCATGTCGACGACCGCGCGCAGGCTTCGGCCGATCAGGCGCTGGATCTCCGAGCTGCGGCCCGACGGCCGGCCGCGCGAGACCTCGCGGCGCGAGCGGGTGTGGGTGGCGCGCGGCAGCATGGCGTACTCGGCCGTCACCCAGCCCCGGCCGCTGTCGATCAGAAACGGGGGCACCCGCGTCTCGACCGAGGCCGACACGAGCACCTTCGTATCCCCCATCTCGACCAGCGCCGAGCCTTCGGCGTACTTCATCGCCCCGAGCTCGATGCGCACCGGGCGGAGCGCGTCGAAGGCTCGGCCGTCCCCCCGTCGAAAGGTCATGCGGCGATTGTAGCCTGCGCGTCCGGGGCGTCGATCCGGGCGCGGGCCGACTAGATCACGGTGCCGGTGACGTCGATCTCGATGATCGGCTGGCGGGGGCTCGAGGTCGTGAGCGTGACCTTGCCGCGGAAGCGCCCCTTCTCCAGGCCCGGCGCCAGGGTGAGCACGAGGTTGAAGAGCCGCCCCGCTTCGACCGCTTCGACCTCGGCTTCGAGGCCGGGCAGATCGGTGGTGGCGCTCTCGACCTCGACCGCCATCGAGCCCAGATTCTTGAGCTCGAGAGTGGCCTGATGCGTTTCCTTCGGGTCGCGACGCCCGAAGTCGGCGACTTGCGGCGTGACCGCCAGGATCGGGCGCACCATGCCCGAGACCGGGATCCGCACCATCTTCTGACGCGGGTGGTTGGTCTTCACCCGGGCGTAGTCGGCCATCGGCCCCACCGGCGCGTCGCTCTCGAGCGTCACGTCGACCTGCCACCGGTTCGAGCCCTTGCGATAGTCGCTGTCGCCCGGCTCGAGCTTGCGCAGGCTGACGTCGACGAACGGGTACGGCGAAATGGGCCCGCTCAGCTCGAGGCCGTCGAAGTCGGGCGACCAGACGATCTGACGGCGCGTGCCGTACTCCTCGCCGTCGACGACGACGAAGCGGGCGTAGCCGGGGCTGACGTCGATCTGCGCCCGGACGTCGGCCTTGATGACCAGCCGCAGCTCGGGATTGGCGGCATCGTTGGTGTAGACGCGGATCGACTTGGCGATCGGGCCGCGAAAGTCCGAGGTGTCGAGCTTGGCCCGCAGGATGCCGCTCTCGCCGGCGGCGATCACCTCGTCGTACTCGGCGACCGTGCAGCCGCACGTCGGCTTGACGCGCACGATCTCGAGCGGCGCGTTGCCCTCGTTGCTGATCTGGAACGAATGCTCGACGGTCTCGCCCCTGGCGACGCGGCCGACGTCGACGACCGACCCGGCGACCACCGTCCGAGGCGCCGCGGCCTCTTCGGCGGGAGCGAATCCGGCGATCGCGACGAGCGTCAACGTTGCGGCCAGGCTTCTACCAAGTCTGCGCATCGGGCCAATGCTACACTCCCGACCCTTCCCGCGATAGCGCTCTATTCCACACTCCCTCTTGCCGATGGCCGCTTCCCTGGACGTCTACATGATCGCGATCGGCGGCACCGGCATGGCGCCGCTCGCCTGCCTGCTGCAGGAGCTCGGCCACCGGGTCCGCGGCAGCGACGGGCCGCTCTATCCGCCGATGAGCACCCTGCTCGCCGAGGCCGGCATCGAGCCGCTGGTCGGCTTCGACCCGGCGCACCTCGACCCACCCCCCGATCTGGTGATCGTCGGCAACGCGGTGCCGCGCCAGAATCCGGAGGCGGTGGCAACGGAGTCTCGCGGCATACCGCGAATCTCGATGCCCGAGGCGCTCTCCCGCTTCTTCCTGACCGGCCGGCGGCCGTTGGTGGTGGCGGGCACGCACGGCAAGACGACCACGGCGTCGATGGCCGCCTGGGTGCTCAGCGCCTGCGGCCG
>JAHEKO010000195.1:0-2347 GCA_024638355.1 Acidobacteriota bacterium | reverse complement strand
GGCGCTTCGGCAGAGGTACCCCGGCCGACGCCTGGTCGCCGCGTTCGAGCCGCGCTCGCTCACCGCCGGCCGCTCGTTCCTCTTCGCGGCCTATCTCGACGCCCTGGCCCGCGCGGACGAGGTCTTCCTGGCGCCGATCTTCCACGCCGCCCGCCTCGCCGACGACGAGCGGCTCGACCTGCGAGCGCTGGTCGGCGAGCTCGAGGCGAAGGGTGTCGGCGCGTTCGCGGCCGGCTCGATAGCCGAGCTCCGCGAGACGCTTCTCGGCTCGCTCCGCGCCGGCGACGTCGTGGTGACGATGTCCTCGGGCAGCTTCGAGGGACTGCCGCATCGGCTCCTCGACGACGTCGCCGGCCCCGCCTGAGAAGCAGGTCACGGCGAAACTCGGCGGCTCGGGATAGCTTGGCGTCGCCCCAACGCGGGCGACTTCCCGGAGGATTGCGCTTGAAAGATCAATTCTGGTTTGTTCATCGAAGGTTAGTTCTGCTACCATCAACTGGTTTCTACACCGTGGAAGCAGTCCCCCACCGATGAGTTATCCCGGGAACGCGTCTCTGGCGCAGGACATCCAGGATCGAATCCTGGAGACGTTCCAGCAGACCCTGGAGCTGGTCGAGAGCGACAGCCTGAATGAGGCCCGGCTGGGCTGCGATTTCATCCTGCGGCTCGATCCCATGTTCGAGCCGGCGCGCTGGCTGCAGGACCGGCTCGACGCTTCCGGCGGCGAGATCGTACTCGACGACCTGAAGGCGGCGATCGCCGACCCTCTTCCGGCGGCGGGCGCCGACTCCGACGAGACCCTGGTCGCCGAGGGGACCGCGCCGGACGAAGAGGAAACCCTGGTAGCCGAGACCGCACCGGACTCCGGAACGGCCGCGCCGGCGGCCGAGGCGACGCCGGGAGGCGAGGCCGAGGCCGCGGAAGCGATCTCGCCGGACTCGGAAGAGATGCTGGTGGCCGACGACGAGACCCTCGTAGCCGGCGACGAGCCCGCGCCCGCCACCGAGGCGGAGCCGGAAGCAGACCGGGCCGCGGAGCCGACCGACGCCGATCTCGCCTCCGAGGGCGAGACGCTGGTCGCGGAGGAGCCGGCGGCGGACGAAGAGACGCTGACCTTCGACGGCGACGAGGGCGAGGCGGAGCTCGAGCTTCCCGAAACGCTCGACGACCCCGATCCGGACGCTGCCAACACCCAGGCCACGGCCTTCGCCGAAGGCGACTCCGAGCCGACGCCGGCGACCGCCGCAGAGGTGGCGTCCGCGCCCGTCGCCGCGCTCGACACCGAGAGCGAGAAGCGCGTCACGGATCTCCTCGCCGAGGGCCAGGGAGCCTTCGATCGCGGCGAGTATCAGACGGCGATCGACGCCTGGTCGCGGATCTTTCTGATCGACATCGACCATCCCGAGGCGAGCGAGCGCATCGAGGCCGCGCGCAAGCTCAAGGCCGAGGCCGAGCGGACCGTGGAAGAAGCCTTCCACGAGGCGCTCGCCAGCATCGAGAGCGGCGCGACCGACGAGGGGCGGGCCGGGCTCGAGAAGGTGCTGGAGATGCAGCCGGATCATCTGGCCGCGCGCGAGCAGCTCGAGCGGCTCGACAGCGCTCCGCCCGCGGCGGCCGCGGCTCCGCCCGCGGAGACGGAGCCCGAGCCGACGGCCCCGACCCCGCCTGAAGCCCCGCCCGAGGCGGGCGAGCCGCTGGGCGGGCCGGAGGAAGCGCTTTCCGACATCGACGCCAGCCTCGAGCTCGACGGCCCGGCGCCGGCGGGCGATATCGGCGGACAGATCGAGCCGATTCCGGTTCCCAAGCCGAAGAAGCGACCCCCCGCCGCGGCGGGCCCCACCGACAAGAAGAAGATCCTGCTCTACGTCGGCGCCGGGCTCCTCGCCCTGGTTCTGGTGGGCGGCGGCTTCCTCGCCATGAACTGGTCGAGCTTCTTCCCCAATACGACCGAGCCCGTCGAGACCCCGGGCGAGCGACCCAATCCGATCGAGCGTGCCGAGGAGCTCCATCTCGCCGGCAAGACCTCGACCGCCATCGCCCAGCTCAAGCGCCTGCCGCCGAACCACGAGCTCTATTCGGAGGCCCAGGCGCTGGTGGCGCAGTGGGAGGCGGCCGCGGCGGCGGAATCCGAAGAGATCCAGCTGACCGAAGCCGATCTGGAGGAGTTCGACTCCCTGGTTGCGCAGGCGAGAGCCGCTCAGGAGCGCGGCGAGTTCCTGCGGGTGGACGAGCTCTTGACCCGCGCCTCGGCCATTCAACCGCTCGACGGCGACGCGGCGAGCCTCAAGCTGGCGGCGAACGCGGAGCTCGAACCGATTCGCACGCAGGTGGCGATCTTCCAGCAGGG
>JAHEKO010000194.1 GCA_024638355.1 Acidobacteriota bacterium | reverse complement strand
CAGCAGCGAGATGAACGGACTCAGCCCGAAGGCCGTCGGAATGTTGCCGGCGGCCATGCCCAGCAGTCCGATGCTGATGGCGTAGGGCGCCTGGGTGCGGACGTGGGCGATGTGGTCGCAGCCGGTGGCCATGCTCGACAGGATCGTCGTATCGGAGATGGGCGAGCAGTGGTCGCCCCAGACGCTCCCCGAGAGTACCGAGGCGATGGTGCCGAAGAGCAACCGCTGGAACTCGGGGCTGTCGACGCTGATGCCGGCCTCGAGGCAGAGGCCGTGGATGATCGGGATGACCAGCGGCGTGAAGATCGCCATCGTGCCCCAGGCGGTACCGGTGGCGAACGAGATGCCGGCCGAGAGGACGAAGGTCAGCACCGGCACCCAGTAGGGCGAGAGCACGCCGGAGGAGAGGCCGACCAGGTAGTCGGCGGTATGGAGCTCGGAGCAGACGCTGCCGAGGGACCAGGCGAGGATCAGAACGACGAACGCCAGGAGCATGGCGCGGAAGCCCTCGACCATGGCGCTGGTCGCCTCGCGCACGGTCAGGATGCGCTGGGCGAGCGCCAGGAGCATCGCCAGCAGCATTCCGGAGAGGCTCGCCCACAGCAAGGCCCGGTAGCTGTCGGCGTTCGAAAAGACGGCCTGGATCCAGCTGAAGGTCGAGTCGAAGTCCGCCCGCGGCGCGTTCGTGCTGCCGGTGACGTAGAGCCCGAGGACGGTCATCGAGGCTACGGTCAGGATCGGCAGGAGGGCGTTGCGCGCGCGACAGGGCTTGCCCTCGGGCGGCTGGAGCTGGCTGGCCGAGTAGTCGGCGAGGGGTACGTCCTTGTCGCCGACGACTTGACCGGTCTCGGAGGCGCGCCGTTCGGCCTTGAGCATCGGCCCGGCGTCGCGCCGGCTCAGAGCGATGGTGAGCACCAGGGTGATGGCGAGGAGCGGGTAGAAGCGGTAGGGAATCGAGCCGACGAACGCGGCGTAGGCGTTCGTCGACAGTCCGATCGAAGCCAGCGCCGCGCCGATCAGCCCGACCTCGAAGCCGACCCAGGTGGAGATCGGAAAGACGCTCACCACCGGCGCCGCCGTCGAGTCGACGATGTAGGCGAGCTTCTCCCGGCTGATCTTCAGGCGGTCGGTGATCGGCCGCATCGTCGGGCCGACGATCAGGGTGTTGGCGTAGTCGTCGAAGAAGATCACCACTCCCAGCAGCCAGGTCGCGACCTGGCCGCGGCGGCTGTCGGTGGCGAACGGCTTCAACCGCTCCACGATCCCCTGGGTGCCGCCGCTCTTCGAGATCAGGCCGACCATGCCGCCCAGCAGGGTAGTGAAGACCAGGATGCTGGCGTGGTCGACGTCGGCGACCGCCGGCACGATGAAGGAGTCGATGGTGCGCGCGAATGCCGAGAACGGATTCCAGTGCGAGTAGAAGAGCGCGCCCGAGAAGACTCCGAGCAGCAGCGACAGGATCACGTCCTTGAAGGCGAGAGCCAGGCCGATCGCCACCAGCGGTGGAACGACCGAGAGCCACGCCGGAATCGCTCGGGTGGTGGCGGCCGCGACGGCGGTGCCCGGCCCGCGAACCTCGACCTGCTGGGCTCCGCGGGCCGCGACCTCGAGCTGCACTTCGTGCGAGCCGGGCGCGAGCGCCATCTGCCCGGCCGCAGCGCCGTCGACCCGGATCTCGAGCGGAATCTCGGTGTCCGGGGCGGCCCCGGCGACCTCGATCAGCAGAGTCAGCGGCCGGCCGGCGAGTTGGGCGCCGTCGGCGGTGAGGCCGAGCTCGAGCTCGGCTCCCGTAGCGGGCCCCGGCGCACCGCAGAGCAGCAGTGCGAGCGCGACCAGCGTCGGGAGCTTGGCGTCAAGCCTCGACAGGTTCCGCCTTGGCCTCTTCGGTGGCTGGCGCCGCCGCCGAGGGGGTCGGCGGCAGGCCCAGCTGGTTGCGGATGCCGGCCTCGATCTCGGCGGCCAGATCGCCGTTGTCGCGCAGGAACTGCTTGGCGTTCTCGCGACCCTGGCCGAGGCGCACGTCACCGTAGTTGTACCAGGCGCCGCTCTTGCCGACGAGATTGTGCTCGACTCCCAGATCCACCAGCTCGCCGACGCGCGAGATGCCCTCGCGGTAGTCGATGTCGAACTCGGCGATGCGGAAAGGCGCGGCGATCTTGTTCTTGACCACTTTCACCTTGGCACGTGCGCCGATCACCACGTCGCCCTCCTTGAGGGCGGCGATGCGCCGGATGTCGATGCGGACCGAGGAGTAGAACTTGAGGGCGCGGCCGCCGGTGGTGGTCTCGGGGCTGCCGAACATGACGCCGATCTTCTCGCGAATCTGGTTGATGAAGACCAGCGAGGTCTTCGACTTGGCGACGATCGCGGTCAGCTTGCGCAGCGCCTGCGACATCAGCCGGGCCTGAAGGCCGACGTGCGAGTCGCCCATCTCGCCCTCGATCTCGGCGCGCGGCACGAGCGCCGCGACCGAGTCGATGACCACGATGTCGATCGAGTTGCTGCGCACCAGCATCTCGGCGATCTCGAGCGCCTGCTCGCCGAAATCGGGTTGCGAGACCAGCAGATCGTCGATGTCGACGCCGAGCTTCTGGGCGTACTCGGCGTCGAGAGCGTGCTCGGCGTCGATGAACGCGGCGACGCCTCCGGCCTTTTGCGCCTGGCCGACCGTCGACAGCGCGAGAGTGGTCTTTCCCGACGACTCGGGGCCGTAGACCTCGATCACGCGGCCGCGCGGGAAGCCGCCGGCTCCGATCGCCGAGTCGACCGCGATCGAGCCGGTGGAGATGGTCTCGATGCCGAGCGTCTCCTGCTGGCCGAGGCGCATGATCGAGCCCTTGCCGAACTGGCGCTCGATCTGGGTCAAGGCGCCGTCGATGGCCTTGAGTCGTTCGTCTTTGGGTGCTTTCATCGCTTCGGCTCCTAGGAATTCGGGCGGGAGGTGCCGGCTCACGCCGGCGGACCCGCCGGTATACTAATCGCTCACCGTCGATTTGGAAAACGGCGGGGAAGCAGCACCGTTGGATCGCCCGTGATGGCTGCGCCGGGGAAGGTGGGGCGGAGCCTGGGAGTGGGTGGCCTGCAAAGCGGGAAGAGATCGAATCGTCACGGAGGCTCCCCCGCCGCTCTCCTCTCAAGACGGGTTTCGGGATCAGTTTCTTGCAGACAGCGACGCCATCGGAGGCCGGCCTGCGCGCCCGCCTGCAGTCGATCGAGGGGCTCGAGCTGCGGGTCGGCGAGCCTCTCGCCGGCTACAACACCTTTCGCATCGGTGGGCCGGCGGAGATGCTCGGACGGGTGAACACACTCGACGCCCTCAGCCGTATCCTCGCCGAGGTGGCCGATGCGGGAGAGGGCGCCGATCCCCCGCGTGTGCAGGTTCTCGGCCTCGGCTCGAACGTTCTGATTCCCGACGAGGGGCTCGGCGGGCTGGTGCTGCGACTGGCCGGAGAGTTCGAGCGCGTCGAGTTCGACGGCGATCGGGTGTGGGCGGGCGCCGGGGTGCCGCTGCCGCAGCTGGCGCGGCGCACCGCCGCTCAGGGGCGGCTCGGTCTCGAGGCTCTCGCCGGCTTCCCGTCTACCGTCGGTGGCGCGGTGGTGATGAACGCCGGCTGCTACGGCACCGAGATCAAGGACCTCCTGGTGTGCACCACGGTGGTCGAGCCCGGGGGCCGGGTCGCCGAGCTGACGGTGGACGACCTCGAGCCCGGCTATCGCAGCACGGTTCTCCAGGGGCGGGCGACGATCGTCGCCGACGCCACCTTCCGTACCGAGCGCGGCGACGCGGTGGCCGCACTGGCGCGGATCCGCGAGCTCAACCGGAAGCGCAAGCAGACGCTCCCCTGGGGCTTCCCCAACGTCGGCTCGATCTTCAAGAACCCCCCGGGCGACTATGCGGGCCGGCTGATCGACGAGTGCGGTCTCAAGGGGCGCGAGGAGGGGGGCGCGCGCATCAGCCGCCGGCACGCCAACGTGATCGTCAACTTCGACGGGGCGAGCGCGGAGGATGTGCTCGCGCTGATGCGGGCGGCGCGCGACGCGGTGGGTGAGCGCTTCGGGGTCGAGCTCGAGCCCGAGGTCGTGCTGACCGGCGCCCTGCGGGCGCGCTGGACCGCTTGAGCCGCGCCGGCCTGTGAGAAAGGCCGCAGCCGCCGGCGCGCCCCTCTGTTAGCTTCTGAGGGCTCTTTCGCTATGATCCGGCGAAAGGTGACTGTGGCCGATTCACTCGTGGAACCACCTCCCGAATCAGATCCCTGTCACCCGATTTCCAAGAAGGAGGTTGCAGTGCAGAGAATCCAGCGATTTGGGATGAGTCTCGCCCTCGTGATCGGAGCGCTTCTGATCGCTACGGGATGTGCGAAGAAGAGCCCGCTCGAGCAGTTGGTGGAGAATCGCGCTCGCTACAGCGCCGAGATCAACGGCTTCTACGTCGAAGCGAACCCGCTGATCGCGGACGTCGCGGAGGCGGAAGAAGAGATGGCGGGCGAGCCCGAGGCGGAGGAAGAGGGTGAGGTCGAGGAGGCGGAGGTCGAGCCGGTGGAGGTGATTCAGACGGTCCACCTCGACATCCTGCTCAGGCACGACAGCTTCGAGAAGCTGCCCGGAGTGACCGTGGACATCGTGCACGTCGACCCCGACCTGAACGAGAAGAACCGCTGGCGGGTCTGGTTCGATACCTCCAAGGTCGAGCGAGCCAACCCGACCCAGTACAGTCACGCGCTCGAAGGCGTCGACTACGAGGAGGGCGACGGCTTCAACGTCGAGGTCCGCCACCCGATTCCCGAGGGCGAGCGCGGCGACTACCGGGAGTTCGCGAATCCCGGACCGTGACGAGGACGGGCCGGCCGCCGTATCAGGAGATCAGAGAATGACCCATCCCACGGCGGCCGCTCGAGAAACCGACTCCGGGCCGGTTCACAATCCCGGAGTCGCGGATCGCATCGAGCGCCTCGAAACGCAGCTGTCGGCCATTGTGCGCGGCAAGCCGGAGGTCATCCGGCTGGCGGTGGTCTGCCTGCTCGCGCGTGGCCACGTTCTGATCGAGGATGTGCCCGGCGTCGGCAAGACCACCTTGGCACAAGCGCTGGCGCGCTCGCTCGGCCTGTCGTTCCAGCGCATTCAGTTCACCAGCGACCTGCTGCCGTCGGACATTCTGGGCGTGTCCGTATTCAACCAGACCCGGCAGGAGTTCGAGTTCGTGCCCGGCCCGGTGTTCGCCAACGTCGTCCTCGCCGACGAGATCAACCGCGCGAGCCCGAAGACGCAGTCGGCGCTGCTCGAGGCGATGAGCGAGCGGCGAGTGAGCATCGACCGCAAGCGTTACAAGCTGCCCGACTCCTTCATGGTGTTGGCGACCCAGAACCCGCTCGAGTATGTCGGCACCTTTCCGCTGCCCGAGTCCCAGCTCGATCGCTTCATGATGTCGCTGCGCCTCGGCTACCCGCCGCACAGCGAGGAGCGCGAACTGCTGCTCTCCGGCGGCGTTCGCGACCTCCTCGACGACCTGACGCCGGCGCTCGGCGAGAAGGAGCTCCGCGATCTCCAGGAGCTGGTGCCGCGCGTCCAGGTGGCCGAGAAGCTGGCCGACTACATCCTGACCATCGCCACCCAGACCCGCCAGTCGTCCGAGTTCCTGCTCGGCGTCTCGACCCGCGGCGTTCAGAGTCTCTTCAGCGCCGCGCAGGCGTTGGCCCTGGTCGAGGGCCGCGAGTACGCGGTACCCGACGACATCCAGCAGCTGGCGCCCGCGGTGCTGGCGCACCGCGTCAGCCTCAAGGGTGGAGGATCCGGCCTCGACGCGGCTCGCGAGGCGATCGAGCGCGTGGTCCACTCCATTCCCGTCCCCCTCTGATTCGGGGACAGGTCGTGTATTACGAAGAGGCTCACAGACACTCCGCGTAATTCATCACCTGTCCCCGAAATAGAGCCACGTCGAGTCATGGCCTCCCAGCGAGCCGCTTTCGATCGCATTCGGATCACCCGCATCGGATTCTGGTACGTCCTCTTCGCGGTCGTGGTCGGTCTGGCGGCGGCGAACACCGGCAACAACGCGCTCTACCTGGTCGAGGCGCTGCTGCTGGCGCTGCTCGCGGTGTCGGGCTTCGTCTCGCGCCGCAACTTGAAGGAGTTGGGCCTCGCGGCCGAGGCGCCCGAAGAGATCTACGCCAAGCAGCCGTTCTCGCTGCGGCTCGGGCTCACCAGCCTCGATCGCTGGTTCGCCAAGCGCCTGTTGGTGGTGACCGCCGGGGAAGAAGGCGACTCGCGGCTCGTGTCGAAGCTCGAGCGGCGCGGTGCGACCGAGCTCCGGCTCGGCCTGCTGCTCAAGCGGCGCGGCCGGCATCGCCTCGCGGCGGTCCGCGTCTCGTCGATCTTCCCGCTCGGCCTGATCTTCAAGTCGCGCCGCTACCCGATCGACCTCGAGGTCCTGGCATTCCCCGAGATCTACTCCAGTGAAGTGCAGCGGCCGAATTCCGCCGCGCGCACCGGTGAGCGGGCCTCGAACAGCTCGGGCTGGGGGCACGAGCTGCTCACCTTGCGCGAGTTCCGGCCGGGCGACGATCCCCGCGGCATCCACTGGAAGCAGAGCGCGCGCACCGGCCGCATGGTCTTCATGGAACGCGAGGCCGAGCGCGGCAAGCGGCTGTCGATCGTCTTCGACAACGCCGTCGGCGAGCTCGCCGACGCGGCCGCCGCGCGGCGCTTCGAGCGACTGGTGAGCGAGGCGGCGAGCTCCGCCGTGCATCATCTCGAGGCCGGCTACGAGGTTCAGCTGGTCACTCGCGAGGAGGTTCTCGCCTTCGGCCGCGGTCGCGCTCATCGCTTGCGGATCCTCGAGGCGCTGGCGCTGATCGCTCCGCAGCCGCGAGAGCGCCGGGCGCTCCACGGCCCGCAGCCGGCGCAGCTCGAGTTTCGGCCGGCCTCCGAGCAGGTGGCTTCGTGAGGTTCGCCACCGAGAAGCGCTGGATGATCGGCCTTCTGGCGATCCTGGCGCCGCTGCCGCTGCCGTTCAACGGAGTCATCGGCTGGCTGTCGCTGAGCGCGTTCTGGCTCGCCGTGGCGCTCTTCCTGTTCCGGGTGTCGAGCCGGACCTACGGCACCCT
>JAHEKO010000193.1 GCA_024638355.1 Acidobacteriota bacterium | reverse complement strand
CGGCCAGGTCGCGGCTCAACCGATCGAGAAGGTCCCGCTTTCGAGCCAGATCGCCGCTGGTGGTGTCGGCCATCTCGCTCCGTTGCTCCAGGGTGCGCTTCTCGGCTTCGGCGGCGTCGAGGCGCGCTTGCGTCTCGGCCAGCCGCTCTTCGGCTCGAGCCAGCTCGTCGCGCGCCGAGCGCGTCTCGGCTTCGAGCTCGGCCCGGGCGGCGGCGAGCTGTCCCTCGAGCTCGGCCAGCCGGGCCTGGGTCGAATCGGCCGTGGCCGAGCCGTCCGCGAGCCGCTCTTCCAGGCGACCGATCTCGAGCCGGGCGGAATCGAGGCCGCTCTCGGCACGCTCTGCCCTCGCGAGGACTTCGGCCGCTTCGGCTCGAGTCGTCTCGAGCTCGGCCCGGAGCCGCGCGACGGTGGTGCCGGTCTCGTCGCGGGCGGTCTCGAGACTCGCCGTTTCGTTCCGTGCGGCCTCGAGCTGGGCCGCGATCGCCTCGCTCCGGGCCCGCTCCTCCTCGACTCGTTCGGCGAGCGCTTCGGCCCGTTCTCGTGCCCCTGTCGCCTCGTTCCGTGCGGCCTCGAGCTGGGCCGCGATCGCCTCGCTCTGGGCCCGCTCCTCCTCGACTCGTTCGGCGAGCGCTTCGGCTCGTTCTCGTGCCCCTGTCGCCTCGTTCCGTGCCGCCTCGAGCTCGGCCGCGCTCCGCTCCCGGTCCGCCTCGGCCGCGGCGCGGAGCCGATCCAGCTCGGCGCGCGCGGCGTCCAGCGCCTCGAGCTCGGCCGGTGTCGCCGGCGAGGGCTCGATGAACCGCCGCGCAACCCATCCCACGACGCCGCTCTCCAGGCGCGCCTGCGCCCAGTCCGGAACGACGTCCAGGAGCGTGATCCGAGTAGCGGGCGCCAGGCAGTCGATGGGCTCGCCCTCGCCGGGCTCGGCGCGGAAGTTGAGGCACGGATCGACGTCGCGGACGATGTAGGTGGTACCGCCGAGCGCCATCGCTTCCGTAAGCTCATCGAGGCGAGACTGGGCTCGGCCGCGGCCGACTTCGGCCTGCTCGAGCCGCGCCTCGAGGTCGGCGGAGCGGCCGGCGGAGCCCTGAAGCTGGGCGCGCAGCGCCGCGATCTCGGCTTCGTCGGCGGCGCGAGCCTCGGCGGCGGCCGTCTGAACGGCCCGCAGCTCGCTCTCGAGCCGGCTCAGCTCCTCCGCGTCCGCGGCGATCCGGATCTCCGCCTCGCCGAGCCGCGCACGCGCGGATCGCAGCTCCGCCTCGGCCTCCGAGCGAAGCTCGTTCCCGGCGGCGCGGGCCGTGCCGAGCTCACCTTCGAGCTCTTCGATCCTGGCGCGCGCCGCGGCGATCTCGGTCGCGGCCTCCGCACGTTGCGCGTCGGTCTGCTCGAGCCGCGTCTCGAGCTCGCGGACTCGCGATCGAGCGTAGCCGGCCTCGGTCCGCGCGGCGGCGATCTGGGCTGCAGCCTGGGCGCGTTGCTCGTCGATCTCCTCGAGCCGCGTCTCGAGCTCCTGAGCGCGCTTGCGAGCGTCGTCAGCCTCCGTCCGTGCATCGACGCTAGCGGCCTCTACGCTCGATAGGCGCTCCGCCTCCTCGACCCGGGCCGCCGCGAGCTCGCGCCTCGCTTCGGCTTCGGCGGCGGCGACGCCGCGCAAGGCGTCCAGCTCCTCGCTCGAGGCTGCCAGCGATTCGCGAAGTCGCTCGGCATCGGCCGCCGTGGCGGTGAGTCGCGCTTCCAGGTCCGAGCCTGCCGTCTCGGCGGCCTCGGCCCGGGCCGTGACCTGCGCCCGGGCGGCGGTCGCCTCGTCGAGGGCGTTCTGTAGCCGGGCGACATTGGCGCGAGACGCCTCGAGCTGCGACTGGAGCCGCGACGACTCGCTCTCGAGCTCCGCCAGCCGGCGCTGCGCCGACTCGGAGCTGCGCGCCATCTCGTCCCGCTCGGCGGCGAGGCTTTCGATCCCGGTGCCTCTGTCGGCGGCCTCCCGCTTCAGACGTGCGAGCTCGGCGGCCAGCCGCTCGTTCTCGGCGGTGAGCTCGGTGACGCTCTCGGAGAGCTGCCGGCGCTGGTCATCGCTCTGGGTGCTCTGCAGCTCCACTACGCGCGCGCTGAGAACCTGCTGCGCCTCCCAGGCGCGCTCCGAGCTCTCCTGGGCGGTGGCGGCCGCGTCGCGAAGAGCGCCGTTCTCCTCGCGCAGCACGCCGAGCTCGGAGCTCAATCGATCGATGCGCTCGAGCAGGCCGCGCTCGCCGGGCGTGCTCGGCGTGGGCGGGGCCGGCTGGAGATACTCGAAGCGCGCCCAGGCGTCGAGCCGGTCGTCCACCCGAACGCGGGCCCAGGCGCCCTCGAGGCCGAGCACGATCAGGCGGGTGCCCGGCTGGACGCAGTCGACCTCCCGTCCTCGCGGCGCCGACCGCAGATAGAGGCAGGGCTCGGCCCGGTCGCCCACGACGTAGGCGGGACTGCCGAGCGCCAGGGCGTCGCGCTCCGCCCTCAAGAGCTCGAGCTCTCGCTCGAGCGCGGTCGGCGACTCGGCGCCTGCGGCGGGCTCCGGCTCGGAGGCCGCGAGCCCATCCGGTGGAGCGGACACGCCCTCTTCGGAAATCGAGGGAGTGGCAGGTGGAGTAGACGGGGTCGACGAAGCGGGCAGCGATTCAGCAGGTGGACCGATGTGTTCCGCTTCGTCGGGCTCCGCCGCCGGCTCGACTGACGGTGCGGGCGCCGATTCGACCGGCTCGAGCAGCACGCGGAGACGGTTCTCTTCGGGGCGAACCGAGACGCGAAGCCGCTCGCGAGCGACGACGGCAATCAGCGTCGACGGCTCGGCCCGGTCGAGTACTTGCCGAACTCGAACCTCTTCCACGGGGCCGCCTTCGCGCTCGAGATCGGGGATCTCCCGTCCGATGACCGCGCCGGGCAGGCGCAGGACAAAGCCGCCGCTCTGGTCGTAACGGATGGCCCAGGCGGGGCGAGCGCTCGCCTCGATCTCGATCTCGGCGCCACCGTCGACCGGGCGCAGCGCGACCGACTGGATGACCGTGGGCTCCCCGGCCGGATCGGCGGCCTTCTGGGCTCGGGCGCCGGGGAAGGGGCCGGCGACCGCGAGCAGAATCCACACCACGGCCGCGTTCAGCAGCCGGCTTCCGGTCAGCCCCCGACGAGTCGAAGCAAAGCCCTCCAAGAATCCCGGCGATGCTACCACCGAAGAAGGTGGGTAGTGAGTCCGTTGGTCTCGTCCGGGGCGGTAGGGAGGCAGCCCGAGCACCGGCGGGATATTCGCGCGGCAGCCGGGCCCCTGCTGCCCCGGACGATACCAACGGGCCCACTACCAGAAGGTGGACCCGCGTTGCGGTCAGTCCTCGGTCGGCTTCGGCGGCGTGGTCGAGTAGTCGTAGAAGCCACGGCCGGTCTTGCGGCCGAGGTCGCCGCGCTCCACCCGGACGGCCAGAGCGCGCGGAGGAGCGTCCTCGGGCCGGCCGCTGCGCTCGAAGATCTCGCGCCGCGCGTTGTAGCCGATGTCGAGTCCGGAGAAGTCCGACAGCTGGAAGGGGCCGAGCGGGTGGTTGAGGCCGAGCCGGCAGGCGGCGTCGATGTCCTCGAACGAGGCGACGCCGCTCTCCAGCAGGTAGTAGGCCTCGTCGACGATGGCCCGTAGCACGCGGTTGACGAGAAAGCCCGGCAGCTCCTTGTGCAGCAGCACCGGCTCGCGGCCGAGCCGGCGGGCGAGGGTCATGGCGCTCTCGGCGGTCTCCGTCGAAGTCGCCTCTCCCTTGACCACCTCCACCAACTTCATCACCAGGGGCGGATAGAAGAAGTGCATGTTGCAGACCTGGCTCGGCCGCTGGGTGGCGTCGGCGATCTGCGAGCTCATGAGATACGAGCTGTTGGTCGCGAGAATGGCGCGGTCGAGCGCGTAGCGGTCGAGCTCGGCGAAGACCGCGCGCTTGACCTCGAGGCGCTCGGTGACCGCCTCGATGACGAAGTCGACGCCGTCGGCGGCCGCGGCCAGCTCGGTGGTCGTGGTCAAGCGCTCGAAGGCGGCCTCCAGCTCGTCGGCGTGGAGCTTGCCCTTGGCGACCCGGCGCAGCAGGTGTTTGCGATTCTGGACCATGGCCGCCTCGAGCTGCTCTTCGGAAATGTCGTGCAGGTGGGTCTCGATTCCGGCCAGGGCGCCGAGCATGGCGATCTGCGAGCCCATCTGGCCCGCACCGGTGACGCAGAGCTTCTCGACGTACAGAGTCATGACCGAAGCATACCGCCGTAGGCCGACGACCGCTGGAGCCGGCCCAGGCTAGGATCGCGGCATGAAGGTCGAGGAGATCATCGCCGCCTTGAAGCTCGCGCCGCTCCCCGTCGAGGGCGGCCTCTTCCGCCAGACCTGGGTGGCCGACGAGAGTCTACCGGCAGCGGCGCTGCCCGAGCGCTATCGCGAGGAGAAGCCGCTTTCGACGTTGATCTACTACCTGCTGACCAACGATCCGGATTCCTTCTCGGCCCTCCACCTGCTGCCGACGGACGAGGTCTACCACTTCTATCTCGGCGATCCGGTCGAGCTCCTGGAGCTCCATCCCGACGGCCGCGCCGAACGAGTGATTCTCGGGCAGGATCTACTGGCCGGCGAGCGGGTGCAGCACGTCGTGCCGCGCGGTGTCTGGCAGGGATCGCGGCTGGTGGACGGCGGTCGCTTCGCCCTGATGGGAACGACCATGGCGCCCGGGTTCACGCCGAGCGACTACCTCGGCGGCGAGCGTGACGACCTGACCGAGCGCTATCCGGCCGAGGCGAAGCGGATCCGGAATCTGACGCGTTAGTGAACGGCGATCAGCCGTCGTCGTTGAGCAGCATCCCCTGCGGAACGAGGTCGAGCAGGGGGTCTTCGTTGGTCACGTGGTCCGACCAGATGAAGGCGTCGTTCCAGATGAAGGCGTCGTTCCAGATGAAGCCGTCCGACCAGATGAAGGCGTCGGTCCAGAGAAAGGCGTCGTTCCAGATGAACGCGTCGTTCCAGATATAGCCGTCGGCATGGGTGTAGCTGTCGTTCCAGATGAAGCCATCGGACCAGATGAACGCCGCCGACCACTCCTCGCCCCACAGCTTGGCGGTGTCCTCGATCAGGATGACCCCGCCTTCCGCCGAGCGCTCCATCCGTGGCGAGAGGGCCTGGAGCGCCTCGCCGGTGTCGTTCAGAGCGGCTTCGATGTCGAGAACTCCCGCTCCGACCCGGGTGGCCTGCTCGGCGACCTTCCGCGCAGATCTCATCAAGCGCGCCTTGATGGTGTCGGGTGTCAGCAAGGGGTCGGCCTCGAGCATCATCGCGGCGGTGGCGGAGACCATGGCGGCCGCCATGCTGGTGCCGGAGAGCTCGAGATATCTTCCCGCGCACGCCACGCCCTCGCCGTACTCGATCTCGTTCCCCGCCGAATCGCAGGAGACCTGGCGGCCGGGAAGGTCCTGTCTCAGGCGACCTTCGTACGACGTCGCCGCGATGTAGCGATTCCCGGGCGCCACGAGGTCGGGCTTGAGGATGTGGTCGATGGCGGTCGGGCCCTGCGAGGAATAGGTCGAGACGTAGTCGTCGCTGAAGTCGCTGGTGCCGCTGTCGGTGAGCGAGCCCACCGTGATCACCTTTCGCGAGTTCCCGGGACTGGTGATCGTCGCGTAGCCGTCGCGCCCGTAGTTGCCGGCAGAGCAGACCACCACGATGCCGGCGTCCCAGACCGCCTCCACCGCCTGAACCAGCGGGTCGTCGGCGGCCGCCTCTTCGATCGCCTTGCCCAGCGACAGGTTGATCACGCGAATCCGCTCGGCTTCGGCGTTGTCGATCACCCATTCGAGCGCGGCGATGACGTCGGAGACGACCCCGCGGCCCTGCGAGTCGAGGACCCGCAGCGACAGCAGGCCGGCGTTGTAGGCGACGCCGCGCAGCTCGCCGGCGGAATCCCAGCCGTCGCCCACGATCACGCCCGCGACGTGACTGCCGTGGCCGAAGGGATCGCCGGCGCCCATGACCGGCTCGGACCTGCCGACGAAGTCGTACTGGGTATGTCCGGGCCAGATGTCGACGTGAAAGCCGACTCCGGAGTCGAGGACGGCGACCGAGAAGTCCCACTCCGGCAGCGAGTAGTCGACGTTCTCGTTCGGCAAACTGGCGGTTCGGCGTGCGGACAGCGAGAAGGCCTCGACCGGGGCGTCGCGGCTGATGAAGGCGATGTTCGGGTCGTTGGCGAGGGCCTCGAGCTCGTTTGCCGGCACGCGCACCGCGCGCATCGAGAAGCGCTCGAACGATCTGCGGGTACGACCCCTGAAACGATCGCCGCGTGCGCCCTCCTCGAGGGCCGGCTCGGTCTTGTAGCGAACGATCACGTCCACCATCTCGTCGGATCGCGACTCGGCCAACGCCTGGACTCGAGAGCTCAGGCGAGCGAGCTTCTGTCGAGGCCGAGCGTCGGGCCGCGGTCGCTCCCCGCCGGACTCGACGGAGACGGTCTTCTGGATCTTCGAGCTGATCTTCGACGCGGCCGGCAGCGGGGCCACCGGCAAGAGGGCCCCGGCGACCGCGAGAGTGGTCAACCGAACGAGTAGCTGTTTCATAGAGGACTCCCGTCAAGAACACCGCACGCGCCTATGGAGGGGCAATCGACGTACCATCGAGAGATGCGCATGGCGACACGTCGGGTGCGCCGCTCAGCCGGGAGCAAAGCGGCCGTCCGTCCGGTCTTTCCGCCGTCGTTCGGGGGCCGGAGGGCGGGGAGCGGCCTCTCGTCCGCGAGAAAAGCGGCGCGTCGGAAGGCGCTCAGAATGAGTGATGCAGCCGTATTTTCGGCGCCGATCGACGCATCGAAATCCATCGCTGAGGGCGGCGCGTGAGCTAGGATCGCCGACGGAGGAGAGACCGTATGAAGCTACTGAGATGCGCTCTCGCGCTGGCCGCTCTGGGCTCTCTGACCGTCCCCGCTCACGCCCTCGAGCTTTCCGTCCGGCTGTCGGGCGAGCTCGGTCTCGAGCCGCTCGACGGCCGCGTCCTGGTGCTGATCGCGGCCGATGGCGAGCGCGAGCCGCGCTTCCAGGTCACCTGGGGAGTCGGCACCGCCCAGGTCTTCGGCGTCGACGTCGAGGGCTTCGGCGAGAGCTCGCGCGCCGTCGTCGGTCCCGACACCTT
>JAHEKO010000192.1 GCA_024638355.1 Acidobacteriota bacterium | reverse complement strand
GCTTCGACCTGCTCGCGGCCGACGACCTGGTCGAGCGCATAGTCCTGCCCCTTGACCAGCACGTCGGGCTGGATGCGCTCGATGATGTCGAGCGGCGTGTCCTCCTCGAACAGCACCGCCGCGTCGACGCACTGAAGGGCGGCGAGCATCGCCAGCCGGTTGCTCGCCGGCACCAGCGGGCGACCGGCTCCCTTGAGACGCCGCACCGAGGCGTCGCTATTGAGACCGACGATCAACACGTCGCCGAGCTCGGCGGCGCGGTTGAGCAGCCACACGTGCCCGGCATGGAGGAGATCGAAGCAGCCGTTGGTGAAGACGATGCGCTTGCCCTTGCGGCGCCAGCCTTCCAGGCGGAGCTCGAGCTCGCTCACGCTCTGCGGCTTGGGCGCCTGGCGGCGGCCGAGCGCGATCAGCAGGTCCTTGGCGCGAACGGCCGCGGCGCCGACCTCGGCGACCGCCATCTCGGCGGCACAGTTGGCGAGGCGGGCCGCGTCGACCAGCCCGGCGCCGACCGACAGGGAGACCGCCAGGGTGGCGATCACGGTGTCGCCGGCCCCGGTGACGTCGTAGACCTCCCGCCGGCGGGCTGCGACGAGCTTGGCCTCGCCGTCGGATGGAACCACCAGGATGCCGCGCTCGCCGAGGGTGACGACGATGGCCTCGAGGTCGGCGGCCGGCAGCAGCCCGCGGGCGGCCTCGATGAGCTCTTCGACCGGGGCATCGTGCAGATCCCGCCCGCAGAGCGCCTCGAACTCCTTCAGATTCGGCTTGATGGCAAAGGCACCGCGATAGCGCGAGATATCCCGGCCGAAGGGGTCGACGAGCACCGGAGCGGGGCCCGCCGCGGCGATGAGCTCGCGGGTGACCCGCGGCGTCAGCACGCCCTTGCCGTAGTCGCTCAGGATCACCGCGGTCGGCGGAGGTCCCTCGGCGAGGCGGGCGATCGCGGCCCTCGCCGGCTCCTCTCGCGAGGCCTGGGTCGACTCCCAGTCGAGTCGCAGAAGCTGCTGGCGCGGACCCAGGACGCGGGTCTTCTTCGTCGTCGGCCGGTGCTCGTCGCGGATCAGCAGTCCGGAGTCGATCCCGGCCTCCTCACAGTGCCTGACGAGCTGCTCGCCGGCCGGGTCGGTGCCGACCACTCCGAGCAGGCTGACGCTCGCTCCCAGCGCGGCGACGGAGCCGGCGACGTTGGCCGCGCCACCCATCAGCGAGAAGCTGTCGGTGCCGCTCACGACCTGGACCGGCGCTTCCGGCGAGATCCGCTCGACCGAGCCGACCACGTACTCGTCCAGCATCACGTCGCCCGCCACCCAGACACGCGCTTCGCTGAAGCGAGCGACGAAGTCGGTCAGGGGAGTCGGCGAGCTCGGCGACGGCATCGTTTCAGCACCCCTCGCGGGACTCGGTTACGAGGTTCCTGCCCGCGCTCTCGTCGAGGTACGCCTCCTCGACCAGCTCCACCATCACGTGGATGCACAGCCCGTGGATCTCCTGGATCCGGGCGACCTCCGTGGAGGGGACGTCGAGTAGAACGTCGGCGTGCTCGGCGAGAGCGCCGCCCCCGTCGCCGGTCAGCGCGATGACGCGGCAGCCGCGCCGGCGGGCGGTACGAGCAGCCGCGACGACGTTCGGCGAGTCGCCGCTGGTGCTGATGGCGATCAGGACGTCTCCCTTGTCGGCGAGGGCCTCGAGCTGCCGGGCGAAGAGCTGCTCGAAGCCGAGATCGTTGGCGACGGCGGTCGACACCGAGGCGTCGGTACCGAGAGCGATGCCCGGAAGCGCAGCGCGATCGCGCCGCACGCGGCAGACCAGCTCGGCGACCAGGTGCTGGGCGTCCGCCGCGCTACCGCCGTTGCCGCAGGCGAGAACCTTGGCGCCGCCACGCAAGCGCTCCAGCAGAAGCTCGACGGCGCGCTCGAGAGGTGCAGCCAGCCGGCGCTCGGACTCGCGCACGAGCCGGGCACTCTCCTCGAATCGCTGGTGGATGTTCATCACTCCGGAGACACCGAGTCCGATGCCTCCCCGAGGAGGGCGGAAACGGCGGCCAAAAGGTTATCGTAAATCGGTATCCCGGCCGTCGGCAGGTCGGCCGCAGTGCGCTCTCCCTTGCCGGTCCTGACCAGCGCCACCCGCACGCCGGCGGCGAGCCCCGCCTCGAGGTCGCGCCGGTCGTCGCCGACGAGGAGGCTGGCGCCGGCCTCGAGCCCGGCCGCCGACAGCGCCTGCACGATGAGCCCCGGCCGCGGCTTGCGGCAGTCGCAGCCGTCGCCAGGCGCGTGCGGGCAGACGAAGACGGCGTCGATGCGGCCCCCTGCCTCGAGACACTCGTCCTTCATCTGCCGATGGACCGCGTCGATCTCGTGCGTCGTCGCCAGGCCGCGGCCGATGCACGACTGATTGGTCGTCACCGACACCCGCACCCCGGCGCGGCGCAGACGGCGGAGCGCGGTCCGCGCGCCGGGCAGCCAGCGCCACTGCGCGGGACTCAGGATCCAGCCGCCGCCGCGGGCCTCACGGTTGAGCACGCCGTCGCGGTCGAGGATCAGATGGCTCGGCTTCATTCCGCGGAATCGGCGTTCGCGTCCAGCCACTCCATGTAGCGCCGCACTCCTTCGTCGACGCCGCGAAAGCGGCCGTCGAAGCCGGCCGCCCGCAGCCGGGAGAGGTCGGCCGAGGTCCAGGGCTGATACCGGTCGCGGAGCTCTTCGGGGAACGGGATGTACTCGACCTCGCCGCGGCCGGCGTGGTCGATCACCGCCTGCGCCACGGCGTTGAAGGGCGCGGGTCGGCCGGTGCCGCAGTTGAAGATCCCCGAGATCTCCGGGTGGTCGAGGAACCACAGATTGACGGCGATGATGTCGTCGATGTAGACGAAGTCGCGGAGCTGCTCGCCGTCGCCGTAGCCGTGGCTGCCGCTGAAGAGCCGCACACTGCCGGTCTGCCGGAGCTGACCGTGCAGCTTGTAGGCGACGCTGGCCATCGCCCCCTTGTGACTCTCGCGGGGGCCGTAGACATTGAAGTAGCGCAGGCCCGCGACCTGCGAGCTCGGCGCCGGCAAGAGCTTGGCGCGCGCCCAGTCGTCGAAGCCCTTCTTCGACTGGGCGTACTCGTTGATCGGCGCCTCGCACTCCGGATCTTCGACGAAGCGGGTGCCGACGCCGTAGACCGAAGCCGAGGAGGCGTAGATGAGCTGCGCGCCGCGGCGCCGGCAGAAGCGCGCCACCGACTTGGAGTACTCGAGGTTGTTGCGTGTCAGGAACTCCCGATCACGCTCGGCGGTGTCGGAGCACGCGCCCTGGTGAAAGACGGCGGTGACGGCATCGAGCCGCGGGTCGTCGGCTTCCATCCTGCGGAGGAAGTCCCGCTTGTCGGCGACGTCGGACAGCTCCAGCTCCTCTAGATGCCGCACCGGCTGGCCCGGCCGCAGGCGGTCGACGACCAGCAGGTCGCTCTCGCCGCGCTCGAGGAGCGCCCGCACCAGGTTGCTGCCGATGAAGCCGGCGGCGCCGGTGACGACGATCAAGAGGACCCACCCTCCTCCAGGCAGCGCAGCACTTCCTCGTAGACCCGGTCCACGGTGATGCTCTGCATGCAGACGTTGTCGGTGCAGGGCGAGCGGCGATGATTGAAGACGTTGACGCAGGGGCTGCAGGCCAGTTCCGCCCAGATCACGTGAGGGCGGCCTCCGCGGGGCCCCCAGAGGCGCGGCGTCGCCGGTCCGAAGAGGACGATGTTGTGGATGTCGGTGAGCGAGGCGAAGTGCCCCGGACCGCTGTCGTTGGTGACCAGCACGTCCGCCAGCGAGTAGAGCGCCAGCAGCTCCGGCAGCGAGGTCTTCCCCGCCAGGCTGACGGCTCTGGGCGCGGTGCCGATGCGCTCGGCGATCGCTTCGGCCGCGGGGCGCTCGCTCGGAGCGCCGGTAATCGCGACGCTGAGCTCCGCCCGCGTCTCCAGCAGGCGCCGGCCGAGCGCCACGAAGCGTTCCGGCTCCCATTTCCTCAAGGGCAGGAGGTCGCTGGCGTTGGGATTGAGAAGCACCAGCGGCCCCTCGAGCGGGCGTCCGACCGCGGCCTCGACGAGGTTGCGGGCCCGCGCTCGATCCTCTGCGGAGATCTCGTAGGAATGGCGGCGGGTGGCGATGTCGACGACCGGGACCTTGCGCAGCGGCAACTCGCCGGCGGGAGCGTAGAGCGACTCGACGAGGAGCGTGTAGGCCTCGTTGATGTGGAGGTAGGGGTTGTGCTGCACCCGATCGGTCATCAGGTCGCCCCGGTAAGGGGCCTCGGCGGTGAAGCGGTGGAGACCGACCCGCCTACGGGCGCCCGACAGGTAGGCGAGCACCGCCGGCGCCCGGGTCATGAACTCCATGTCGACAGTGGCGTCGATCTTCTCCCGGCGAAAGCGGGCGAGGGCACGGACGATATCGAGGGTCATGCGCCAGAGCCCGCCGGTGTCGATCTGGATCACGTTGGCGGCGGGCACCAGCTTCAGCAGATCGAGAATGGCCCGGTTCTCGGCGAAAACGCAGAAGAAGACGTTCTCCCGCCCCACCCGCTCGGTCGCCCGCCACACCGCGTCGCGGGCCAGAACCGTGGCTCCCTGCTCGATGAGCTTGATGAAGAGGATGCGGCGCGGGGCTTCCCGCGAGCGCTGCGACGAGCGCAGCAGATCTTCGAGCCGGCGCACCCAGGTGAGCACCAGGCAGAGGAGCCAGCCGGGGTAGCGGTCCGCCCACCGCATCAGTTTCTGACTCGCCATCACCGCTCTCCCCAGCCAGCTCCCACTGAGCGGTGCCGCCACAACCTTCTCCCCTGGGCCGGTCTCGCCGCCATGGGTCGGCTGCCTGCCCTTCTCACCGGCTTTCGTCGCGAGCCGGCGTAGGTGCCTGAAGATGCGGTGCTTTGCGACCGAGGGCACCGCAGGCGTATTTGAGATACGCCGAGGATGCCCGACCGAGAAAAGTGCTGCAGATTCAGGTGCATGCGCCGGCGCAGTAGGAAGCTGGTGGGAAGGTCGGGCTAGAGAAGGCCTCGTGTGCTGAGGAGCTCGCTCAGCGAGTCGAGATCCCGGTCCTGGCAGAGCGCCGAGAAGCGGAGGTAGGAGTGCGGCGGGGCGTCCCAGCCGACCACCGCGAGGCCGGCGGCCTCGAACAGCTTGTCGGCCGCCTGCTGGGCGGATTGGACTGGAGATCCAGCCACCAGCTCGGGCGCTTCGCAGAGCACGTACAAACCCGCCGGAGTCGCGTACGGAACGAACCCTCCCGCGGTGAGAACCTGCCGGAGCCTCGCCACACGGTCGCTGAAAAACGCTCGCACGCGCTCCAGATGAGCTTCGTCTTCGAGCGCGCACAGGCTGAGCTCCACCTGGAGCGCGCTCGGCGGCCCCCACAGGAACTCGGTGAACTCGCGCAGGTCGGCGATCAGCCCCGGCGAGCCCACCAGGAACGAGAGTCCCTGCGGCCCGAGAGCGAAGAGCTTGGCCAGCGAGTGAAGCTCGAGCAGCGGCTGTTCGATCCCCAGCCGCTCCCCGGCGACCATCAGCGACTCCGGAGGACCATCGTGGGTCAAGGGTCCGTACACCGCGTCGTTGAAGATCACCGCGTCGGCGGCCAGGAGCCGGCGGAGCTCCTCGAGGGTGGAGGGCGACAGCAGAGCTCCGGTCGGGTTGTTCGGATAGTTCAACGACGCCACCTTGACGGTCGCGTCGCCCACCTGGTCGAGCCTGGGAGCGAACCCTCGTTCCGGGTCGAGCGGCGCTCTGTAGATGGTGGCGTGGTGGTGCACGGCGACTCGGGCGAAGGCCGGGTAGCCCGGCTCGGTCACCAGAACGCCGTCGTGGGGTCGAAGAACGCAAGCGGCGAGGGCGCTCATGGCCAGACGCCCGGCGGGCGCCGGCAGGACGTCGGTCGAGTCGGCATCGATCCCGTAGACCCGCGACAGAAACGTGCGCGCCGCTTCGACCAGAGCGTCCAGCCGCTCCCCGCCGGCCCGTTGCAGGGCCAGCTCCGGCCTGTCGCCGACCAGCTTGGCGAGGGGCTCCGAGAGGCCCGGATAGACGCTGCCGATGGCGAAGTCCAGGGCGGTCGTCTGGTGCGCCCGCAGCCGCTCACGAATGACCGAGAACGGATACCGCTGGGATGGGGGCACGAATCAATTCTCCAGCGTCACGCCTCGTTCGGCACTCGTGTAGGTGTCGGGCACTCGATAGACGCCGGGAGGCGGGGTGCCGATAGCGTCTTGAACGCATCTCGCCGCCGCGGCGGCGCAGCTCCGTCGAGCCGGCCGTAGATTAGCACCAGGACGCCCGGGAGACGGCGGAGAGAGCATTGGGAATCGCGAGGTTCCCGAGCGGCCTCGGGTTCCGTGTCGGCCACTCCTACTCCGCCGCGGAGCCCTGCAGGACGAGGTAGTGGTAGCGCCCCGCGCGGAGCTCGTGGACGACCCGGCGGCGCCACCAGCTCTCGTCCGGAGCGAACGTCTCCTCCGCCAGGCCTTCGTACACCAATAACGGAGAGTCCGGATGCCGGCGGAGGAAGCGTCGCGTGGCGCGCCGACTCTCGAGCAGCATCACGTGGCGCCCGGAGTAGTAGCTGATGCCGCCCATCTTGCGCCAGCCGTGGTCCTCGGAACCGTTGACCATCCCCACCGGCTGATCCGCGGCGACGCGACTCGAAAGCCAGGCGCCCGCGGGCGCATAGCTCTTGACGGGCTCGGCGGCCGGCGTCGCCTCGACACCGACCAGGAGCAAGACGACCACCATGGTCGCCGTAACGCTTCGTAGGACACCGCGCACCCTCCTCTGGTAGCAAAGCGTCCCGACCCACGCGGCCGCGGCAAGGCTCACCGCCGCGAGCGCCGTCAGGGGCCAGCGCATCGCCCTGACCGCATCGGCCTCGAAGGGCTCCAACCCGAAGCGGACAATCAGCGGGTCGGCGGCGATCCCACCGAGGAGCGCTACGATCCCGACCAGAGCCATCAGCCCCGCAAAGGTCCATCCCGCGACCCGCGCGTGACGCGGCGCCGGGGCCGGCTCGTCGGCGGGCTCGCGCCCGACCCGCGCCAGCCATGGCCCAAGGAGGATCGCCGCCGCCGGATACGCCGGCAGCAGGTAGATCTGGCGCTTCGTGGACGCCAGCGACAGGAAGACCAGGAAGAC
>JAHEKO010000191.1 GCA_024638355.1 Acidobacteriota bacterium | reverse complement strand
CCTGGAGCCCCCGCTGCCACGGGAAGGGCAGCAGGATGCGCTCGGGGGCCGCGGTGTAGGAGCCGACGAGGAGCGCCACCAGCAGAATCCCCAGGAAGCGACTCGGCCAGGGCAGCGACACCGGCTTGGGCCGCTCCTTGCGGGCCGCCCACCAGGCCGCTAGCCGCGATTCGCGCGGCTCGCTGCGTTTGGCCGGAGCCGGCGGACGCGGCTCGACCGCGGTCTTCGGCGGCGCCGCCCGCCGCCGTCTCCGGCGCCGCTCGACCCGCTCGACCATTTCGGCGCTCTGCCAGCGGTGCAGGAGATAGGCCACGCGGTGCTCGGCCACTCCAGCTTCGTCCGCCAGCTCGCTGACCGTACGCTTGCCGTCGATCAGCTTGAAGACGGCGAACGCGCCCTCGTCGAGGTCGTCGATGCCGACGGAGCCCGGCTCGCCCGCCGCGGGGGCGCCCTTGGTCCGGCGCACCACCTCATCGCCGGAGGGCACGCCCCCCGGCAGCAGATCCAGCTTCAGCTCCCGTCCGGCTCGCACCAGCAGCTCCTCGGGCGAGAGCGGCTCGACTCCCTCCTCGTACGAGACCTCCTCCCCCCGGTAGAACTTGAAGTCGCCCTGGGTCCACCCGAGCGCCTGCGTGCAGAGCTTGTACGTCTGGGTGCGCACCGCGGCCAGCAGCTGAGAGCGCTCGACGAAGCCGCGCTCGACGAGCAGATCGACCACCTGGCCTCCGCCCGCCTGGTACTCGGCGGCGAGACCGGCGAAGTCGTGCTCGGTGACCAGACCGAGCTCGGTCAAGACCTGGCCGAGTCCCCCCTCCATCGTCTGGTTGAGAGCATCCGCCGAGACGATGCCACCTTCGAGAAAGGCGAAGGCGATGATCTCGTCGCGCCCCTGAATGGTCAAGATGCCGGTGCGCGACCTGCGCCCCAACTCGAGAAGGATCTCCACCAGACCGTTCTGCTCGATCGAGCCCTCGGTCTTCATCGATCCCCTCTCCAGTGCCGCAGGTAGCGCATTGCGAAGAAGACCAGGAGCCCGAATCCGGCCACCGTCGGCAGCAGCGCCGGAGCTCCGGCATGCAGCCAGGGCAAGGGGAACCCGAGCCGGTTCGCCAGGGGCAGACTGGCCAGCGTCACCAGTGCGAGCAGCGATAGGGCCGCGCGACCGGCCTCGCCCGCCTCCGCTTCGGGCACGCCGGCGAGCAGAACCCGTCGAACGCGATCCGCCGCCGGATGCCACCAGATGCGCTCAGGCCGGGCACTCCGCCCGCGGCGGGTTCCGAGCCGGACCATGACGGCGATGGCGATGAAGACGCCGACCAGGGGCAGAGAGAGGGCCTGGCGCCAATAACCGAACCAGCCGGGCGACTCCTCGGCCACCTGCCACTGCGCCCGTAGCTCGTCCCGGATCTCGGAGACGCGCTCGAGGCCCCCGTCGATGCCGACGACCCGCTCCACCAGGCCGCGGCGAAGCCATGCGTTGACCGAGTCGCTGTCGAGCTCGCGCGCGGTGAAGAGCGCGTCCTCGGACTCTTCGAAGCGGTAGAGCTCCGAGTAGGCCTGGGCGAGATTGAACTGAATCTCCGAGCGGCGGGGGTCGCTCTCGGCGGCCCGCTCGAAGAAGTCGAGCGCCCCGCTGAAATCCGAAGCCTCGAAATAGTAGATGCCGAGGTCGTTGAGCGCGGCGGCATTCTCCGGATCGTCGGCGAGCACGTCGCGGTAGGTCGATCGGGCAATCTCCATCTGCCCCAGCTTGCGATGGATGTCGGCGCTGAAGTGGCGGAGCGCCGCGCTCTCGGGAAGGATCGACTGCAGGATGGCCAGGTGGCTGAACAGGTCGCCCTCGAGGCCACCGCGCGCCGCGGACTGCAGTGACTGCACCGGCGGGTAGAGGGCGAGGCCGACGCGTCGACCCTGCTCGGTCAGCGCCGCCGGGAGCGACCCGACGAAGAGCCAGATCGCGATCAGCAGGATCCGCTCGAGTCGAGCACCGTAGGCCCAGAGCAGCACCGACCAGTAGATCGCCGCCCAGAGCGGGCCGGCCGGGAGCAGGAAGGGCCAGCTCAGCAGGGCGAGGCAGAGGGCGTGCGACCCCGGCGACGGCAGGAAGCGATCGAAGTAGCGGTGGAGATCGAAGTAGAGCTCGGGGCCGCGCGAGATCATCACGACACCCACCAGGAGCAGGCCCGCCAGCGCCACCACGGTCGCCGCCCAGAGGGCGAGGTTGTTGAGCAGCACGAAGCGCAGCTGCGGCGACGCGAGCGAGCGCACGAAGCCGCGCACGGTGCTCGCGGCAGCGGTCACGTACGCGCCCTCCATCCAGGCGACTCGGGAGGCGGCGAACGGGCCCTCCGGCCGCAGCGGCGCGAGGCGCTCGGCCGCTTCGAGGCTCCAGCGCGCGGGCTCCATCTGGCCGGCGCGGCCAAGGTCGATGGCCCGCGAGGCGGCCGCCGCGCCCAGCTCGGGGAGGTGGCGCATGCCCACCACCCGGGCGTGGGCCTGCAGGCTGTCGATCACCGCCGCCGCCCGCTCGCCATCGCCTTCGTTGCAGGCGACCAGCCAGTCGAGCCAGTCCATCTGCAGCCGTGTCAGGTTGCTGCGCGCCCGGACGCCGAGCGGGAACTGTGCGTCGGTCGGCTCGGCCGGCGGCTCCTGCGCGAGCGCCGGTACGGAGATCAGCGAAAGTATGACGACGAGCGCAGAGCGTCCCACCCGACCGGCTCGACTATCCGGTCTTGCGGACATAGCGCATCCGGAGCTGGTAGAGCAGGTCCCGGAGCATCGCCGCCTCTTGCTGCGTCAGATTGCCCGCGGTCTTGGCCTCCAGCACGTCGAGCAGATCGATGTAATACCGGGCCGCGTCCAGATTCTCCGCCGAGCTGCCGTCGGGAAGCTTCATGTCCCCCAGGTAGATCGCGACCGGATCGGCCAGCACGGCGACGAGCTCGAGGAAGCTGGGCTGCCGGGAGCCGTCCGCGGCGCCTGCGGTCTCGGCGGGCTCGGCGGGCTCGCTCGCCGCCGCCGGTCGAGGCGGCTCGGCCTCTCCCGGAGGCTGTGACGACGGCTCCGCAGGCCCCGGCTCCGCGCGGGCGGCTCGAGCCGCCGCGGGCGGCGACTTCGAGGGCGTGTCCTCGCCGGCCGGGCTCTCCAGATGCCGGAAGTCTTCGCGAAGGTCGCCGTCGGCGGTGAACATCCGCTTGTCGGTGACCTTGATCTTGGATTCCTCTTTCTTGTCTTCGACCACGGCGCCTCGATCCCGCCCTACGGGCTATTCGGATGTCAACCTGCCGAATCGTAGCAAGGCGACTGTGGAAAATGAAGGCAGGATAGGATCCCGCGGGGTATGGGCGAACAGCCGGATCGTCTGCAGCGGCTCCTGGATCTGGTCGCGCGCCTGCGCGGCCCCGACGGCTGCCCCTGGGATCGCGAGCAGAAGATGGTCGATCTTCGCGCCTATCTGCTCGAGGAGGCGCACGAGGCGGCGGGCGCGATCGACGCCGGGGACCCGCAGGAGCTACGCAACGAGCTCGGGGACCTCCTGTTCCAGGTCGCGTTCCTGACCCGGATCGGCGAGGAGCAAGACTGGTTCTCGATCGACGACGTGGTCGACAGGATCGAGCGCAAGATGATCGATCGCCACCCGCACGTCTTCGGCGAAGAGCGGCTCGAGAGCGCGTCCGCGGTGCGCCGCTCATGGGAAGAGCGCAAGGCGAGGGATCCGCGGCGATCGGGGTCTCTCCTCTCCGGCGTGGAGAGCTCGCTGCCGGCTCTGGTGGCGGCCTTCCGTTTGACGCAGAAGGCGGCGGGAGTCGGGTTCGACTGGCCGAACGCCGCCGGAGTCCTCGACAAGCTCGACGAGGAGATCGCGGAGCTGCGCGAGGCGCTGGGCACGAACGGACGATCCGCCGACCGCCGGGCGACGATGGAAGAGCTGGGCGACCTGCTGTTCAGCGTCGCCAACCTGGCACGCCACCTGGGCGTCGATCCCGAGGCGGCGCTGGCGGCCACCAACCTCAAGTTCCGCCGCCGCTTCGAGTTCCTTGAGCGCGCCATCGCGGAGAGCGGGCGAACGGTCGACGAGGCGAGCCTGGAGGAGATGGAGAGGCTTTGGGGCGAGGCGAAGGAGGAATAGGTAGCCGTCGGTTGGGGCGGGTTGGGGACCCCCGCCGGGGCTGTCCAGCGCCCTTCTAGGACGCGTTGCGCGGAAGCCCCGTCAGGCGTTCGCCTGCCGGGTCTTCGCTTTCGATGACTGGACGGGGCGCTGGCCTTTATGCCCCGGCCGGGGGTCCCCAACCCGCCCCAACCGACGGCGGCATGGGAAAAGGGGCGAAGTAGAAAGGACCGCGGGATCTCCGCGCGGCGGGCCTCGCTTTTCGATGACGGAGCGTTGGCCTCTATTCCCCGGGAGCGGCCGCCTGGACCAGGGGGAGGAGTACCGGGTAGACGAGTTCGGCGATGATCCGGTGGCCGGCGGGGTTGGGGTGGATGCCGTCGGGGAGGTTCAGGTCGGGGTCGGCGGCGACGCCTTCGAGCAGGAAGGGGATCCACTCGACATCCAGCTCCCGGGCGAGGCGCGGGAAGAGCGCTTCGAACTCCCGCACGTAATCGGGGCCCAGGTTGGGCGGCAGCCGCATGCCGGCGAGGATGACCCGGGCGCCCGCCGCTCGTGCTCGGTCGACGATCCGGCGCAGGTTGCTTTCGGTCATCTGGGGCGAGAGGCCTCGCAACCCGTCGTTCGCGCCCAGCGAAACGAAGAGTATGTCGGGTGCCTGGCGCAACAGCCAATCGAGGCGGCTCAGCCCGCCGGCCGAGGTATCGCCGCTGACGCCCGCGTTGACCACCTTGACCTCCAGCCCCTCGAGCTCGAGGCGTCGCGAGAGCAGCGCCGGAAAGGCCTCCTCCTCCGGCAGGCCGAAGCCGGCGGTCAAGCTGTCGCCGAGGAAGACGATTCGCACCGGGGCAGGCGCCGCGATCGCTTCGGCCGCGGCGGCGCCTTCGAGCTCCCGGCGCGGCTGGTCGACCGCCGCCGGCCGATCCTGGCAGGCCGCCAGGAGCAGCAGTACGAGCCCTGTCCGCCAGCCGCGATGGAAGACGCCCATGAGCCCGGCATTCTAGCTATGTCGAAGGCGAACTTCTCGGCTACCGTAGGGGCGACATGACCTCGACGCCGCGGATCGAGCTCCGCGCCCTGACCAAGCAGTTCGACTCGGGCGGCTCGCAGTTGACGGTCCTCGATGGCGTCGACCTGGAGCTCGCCGCGGGCGAATCGCTCGCGATACTCGGGCCCTCCGGAAGCGGCAAGTCGACCCTGTTGGCGCTGGCCGCGGGCCTGGATCGGCCGACTTTCGGCAGCGTGCTGCTCGACGGCCGCGCGATCGAAGCGCTGTCCGAAGACGAGCTCGCGCTGCTCCGGCGCCACAAGGTCGGCTTCGTCTTCCAGACGTTCCAGCTCCTCACCAACCTCACCGCCTTCGAAAACGTGCTCCTGCCGCTCGAGCTCGCCGAGAGCGAGAACGCCCGTGACCGGGTGGCCGAACTGCTCCGGATGGTTGGGCTGGCCGATCGCTCACACCACTATCCGGGACAGCTGTCGGGAGGCGAGCAACAGCGGATCGCGCTCGCGCGCGCTTTCGCCACCAACCCGCCGATCCTTCTCGCCGACGAGCCGACCGGCAACCTCGACGCCGCGACTGGCCGCATGGTGCTGGAGATCCTCGCCGACCTGCACGACCGCTTCGGCACCACCATGATCCTGGTCACCCACGATCCGGCGGTCGCGGCGGTGGCCGACCGCAGCGTCGAGCTCGTCGACGGACGCCTCACCGAGGCCGGATAAGCCGACTGTGCGCGGCCGCCACTTCCTGCGCCAGATGGTGCGCGAGTCGCGGGGCTCGCGGACCCGACTCGCCTTCTTCGTCGTCTGCCTCGCCGTCGGTGTCGCGGCGATCGTCGCGGTCGCCGGTCTGACTTCCAGCCTCGAGCTCGGCATCCGGCGCGAGGCGCGTCAGCTGCTCGCCGCCGATCTCGCGCTTCGCGGCCGTGCCCCCTTGCCCGCCGCGGTAGACGAGCTGCTGGCGGCCCGCCCCGGGATCGAGCAGGCGAGGATCAAGGAGATGGTCACGGTGGTGGCCGCACCGGCAACGACCGACGGCGAGCCCGGGCGGAGCCAGCTGGTCGAGCTCAAGGCGGTCGCGGGCGGCTACCCCTTCTACGGCGAGATCGAGCTCGAGCCGCGAGCGGAGCTGGCCGGCCTGCTGACCGACGACCGGGTCGTGGTCGCCGCCGACCTGCCCGCGCGGCTCGGCATCCCGGCGCGCGGCACCATCCTGATCGGCGGCGTGCCGTTCGAGATCGCCGGCCTCGTGCGTCGCGAGCCCGATCGCGGCGCCGACGCGTTCACCCTCGGCCCGCGGATCCTGGTGTCCATGGACGGCCTCGAGCGGGCGGGCCTGGAGCGCTTCGGTAGCCGCATCATCCACCGCCTCCTGCTCAAGTCGCAGCCCGACTCGTCCAAGGAAGAGCTCGCGCGACTCGCCGAAGAGCTGCGCGCCCTGTCGCCGGTCGGCGTCGGCGCCTTTCGCGTCGAGACCTACGCCGAAGCGCAACCGGCCCTCCGCGAAGGTCTGGCCCAGGTCGATCGCTATCTCGGCTTGCTGGCACTCCTGTCGCTCCTGCTGGGTGGCGTCGGCGTGGCCCAGACCACCCGCAGCTGGCTCGACGGGCGCACCGATTCGATGGCGATCTTGAGGTCTCTCGGGTTCCGGCCCGGCGAGGTGACCCGCCTCTATCTCGCCCAGACCGTCGCGCTGGGCATCCTCGGCAGCATGTGCGGCGCCGCCCTCGGGCTGGCGGTGCAAAAGGTGGTGCCGTTCGTGCTCGGCGACCTGCTGCCGGCGACGCTGGAGCTGCGGGTCTGGCAGGCCGAGCCCATAGCGCGCGGCCTGGCGCTGGGCACCGCCACCGCGCTCATCTTCAGCCTGTCGCCGCTCGCCAAGATCCGCAGAGTGCCGCCACTCCGTGTCCTGCGCAAGGACGTCGAGCCGCTGCCCCCCAGCCGCTGGGGTCGCGCGATCACCTTCGGCAGCCTGCTGGTGGGCATCTGGCTGGCCGCCGCGGCGCAGTCCAGATCGGTTCTCCTCGGCCTCGCGTTCACCGGAGGCATCGCCGTCGTCGCCGCGCTGCTCGCGCTGGCCGCGCGACTGCTGGTGCGCGCGCTGT
>JAHEKO010000190.1:5009-7341 GCA_024638355.1 Acidobacteriota bacterium | reverse complement strand
GCTTGAAGGGCACCCGCTCGTCGACGGTCTTCCAGATCGCGCGCGCCGTCCGGGACCCGTCGCTCAGCGTCACGCGCTCCGAGCGCGTGACGCCCACGCCGATCGCCTCTCGCTTCACGACCTTCGCGGATACGAGAAACGCCTCGACCGCCGCGGCATCCGGCCACTCGGCCTCCCACCGGCCGTGAGCCAGGGTCGCCGTCAGAGCTACGATCAGCAATCCCCAAGCGATCGCGCGAGGCCCGGGGTCGCCCCGGGGCGCCATCTCGGCCGACGGACCTCGCTCCCGGACGCCCGCACTTCGAACAGATTCCCTGGTCGGAACCGCCACCTTCGCTGCTCCACTTCGGCTTACGGACAAGCTTACACGACAAAGAAGGCTCGCCGAGCGAAAGCGATAGGCTCGCTATCGCATGCGGAGAGCCGCACTTCTTCTGCCGGTCGTCGCGGCGATCGCCCTCCTGGCGAGTGGCGGTGCGGCGGCCCAGAGCGCCGCCCCCCTCGTCGCTTCCGACCTCGGCGCCCGCTACGTCGCCAACGAGGGCTTCCTGGTCGAAGGCGGCGGCAAGCGCGTTCTGATCGACGGCCTGTTCGGTGACGGCGTCTCCGGCTACCCGGTGAGTCCCGCAGGAGTGCGTGACCGGCTGGAGCGCGGCGTCGGCGAGTGGGCCGGTATCGGCGTCGCCCTCGCGACCCACTTCCATCCCGACCATTTCGACCCTGGATCCGTCGGCCGATTCCTCGAGGCGAATCCGGGAGCGGTGTTCATCTCGACCCCGCAAGCGGTCGCGAAGCTGAGAGAGACCTACCCGGACGCGCCCGGCCTCTTCGCTCGTGCCCGCGCCGTTCTCCCGGCCGAGGGGAGCGTGGAGCGGTTGGAGATCGACGACATCGGGATCGAGGTGCTCAACCTCCACCACGGCCTTCGCGACCCGCCGGTGCAAAACCTCGGCTTCATCGTGACACTCGGCGGCGAGCGCTTCCTCCATTTCGGCGATACCGAAGCCAAGATCGACGACTTCGTCCCCTATCTCGAGCGGCTCGCGGACGTCGACCTGGCTCTCCTGCCCTTCTGGTTCCTCTCCAGCGCCTGGCGAGCGGAGATGGTCCGCGACCGGATCCGCCCGCGCCGAATCGTGGTCGCGCACCTGCCGCTGCCGACCGCCCCGGGGAGCTACTTCGGACGGTGGCAAAGCTACGAGAATCTGGTGCGCACCATCCGCGACGGCTTTCCGCAGGCTCGCTTCCCGCGCTCGTCCGGCGAGACCCTCGACCTCACCGCGGACTAGCCGACCCGGCTCCTACTCGAAGCGCAGGTGCTTGACCGAGTAGCCGCTGTCGCGGATCTCGCGGAGCGAATCGATACCGATGCGCAGATGGACCTCGGCGAAGCCTGCGGTGACCTCCCGGTCGCTCTCCTCGGTCTTGACCCCCTCGGGGATCATCGGCTGGTCCGAGACCAGGAGCAGCGCGCCGCGCGGGATCTGATTGGCGAAACCGACGATGAAGATGGTCGCCGTCTCCATGTCGATCGCCGTGGCGCGGGTGGCGCGCAGGGTGCGCTTGAAGTCGACGTCGTGCTCCCAGACGCGGCGGTTCGTGGTGTATACGGCGCCGGTCCAGTAGTCGAGATCGTACTCGCGCACGGTGTGGGAGACCGCGCGCTGGAGGTTGAACGACGGTAGCGCCGGGACTTCGGGCGGCAGGTAGTCGTTGGAGGTCCCCTCGCCGCGGATGGCGGCGATCGGCAGGATCATGTCGCCGATCTTGTTCTTCCGCTTCAGGCCGCCGCACTTGCCGAGGAAGAGGACCGCGCGCGGAGAGATCGCGCTCAAGAGGTCCATCACCGTGGCGGCGTTGGCGCTGCCCATGCCGAAGTTGATGATGCTGATGTCCTCGGCGGTGGCATTCGGCATGGTGCGGTCGCGGCCCTCGACCGGGACCTCGTGGCGCTGGGCGAAGAGCTCGACGTAGTTGTTGAAGTTGGTCAGCAGGATGTGGCGGCCGAAGTCCTCGCCCGCGGTGCCCGTATACCGCGGCAGCCAGTTGTGCACCAGCTCCTGCTTGGTCGTCATGCGCCGCCCAGGAGCTTGGCCACCCGTGCGTCGATGTCGTAGGAGAGCTTGACGCCGAGATGGCCGATGGTGTCCGCCGCCAGGAGCGTCGCCAGCTCGCCGCAGACCTCGAGCGACTCGCCGCGCACCAGCCCGGTCAGAAAGCCGGCGGCGAAGCAATCGCCGGCCCCGGTCGTGTCGACCACCGAGACGTTGTGCGCCTCGAGGTGGATCAGCTCTTGGCCATGGCCGACGAAGGCGCCGTCCGGGCCGTCGGT
>JAHEKO010000190.1:0-4999 GCA_024638355.1 Acidobacteriota bacterium | reverse complement strand
CTCCTCGGCGTTGGAGAAGAGCACGTCGAGACCCTCCTCGAGATGGCGATGGAGAATGTCGCGCGAGCGGTTGACGGCGAACGGATCGGCGAGATCGACGGCGACCTTGCAGCCGGCTTCGCGCGCGGCCTCGAGCGCCAGCTCGATCGCGTCGATCTGGTTGGGCGTATCCCACATGTAGCCGGTGGTGAAGAAGATCCTCGAGCGGCGGATGTCGTCGAGCGGCAGATGCTCGGGGCGGTAGTCGCGGCAGACCCCGAGGTGGGTGTTCATCGTCCGCTCCCCTTCGGGCGTCACCAGGATAACGCTGGTGCCGGTGATGCCGTCGGCATGCACGACGCGGTTCTCGACCCCGGCCTTCTCCAGCTCCTGGCCGAAGAGCGCGCCGTTCATGTCCGGGCCGGTCGCCGAGCTGTAGCTGCATCGGCTGCCGAAGCGCGCGGCCATGCGCAGCACGTTGGCGCACGAGCCGCCCGCCTCGATCTCCGGCTCGAGATTGCCGATGTGCTCGAGAATCGCCGCCTGCTCCTCGGTATCCACCAGCTTCATGGTGCCCCTGGTCAGGCCGAGCGCCTCCAGATCCGACTCCTCTGCGCGAACGAGGAAGTCGAGAATGGCGTTCTCGACGCCGGTGATGTCGAGCGACCGCTCGCCCTGGTCGCTGAAGAGATCGAGCTTCGTCATACCCAAGAAGTCCTTTCCGATCGGGCGCTATCTTACCCGCCGCGGCACCGGCGACCGGCTCCCTCCTGCCTCTACTCCGAGACCACCCCTGGGGGCGTGGGTGAAAGTGTGTGCGTCTGCTATGTGTGAGGGAACGAGAGCGTCTCGAGACCGGGGCCGAAGGGGGTGTTGGATGAGCCAACTCGAAGCACCGGCCGTCGCTGCGGGAGCCAAGCCGGCACGCTGGCCAAATGTCATCGGCAACATCGGTCTCGTGACCGGCGCGCTAATGGTCCTCGACCAGCTCGGCGACCTTACGACGCTCTTCTACTTCAACCCGGCGACGCTCGAGCGCTGGTTCGCCCCCGAGATCGCGGAGCTGACCCTGGCGCTCTTGCCGCCCCCTGGCTGGACGGTTCTATCGGCCCTGATCGGGCTCGTTCTGGGAGCTCTGGTGATCATCGGATCGCTGAGAATCAAGTCCCACCTACGCTCCGGCGTAGAGCTGACGACCTGGTGGGCCTGGCTGGCGATCGTCTGGGTGCTGACGGAAAGCGTTCTGGTCATCGGCAGGATGGTCGCCGGAGCCGAGCACCTCACGGCACTCGTTCCCGGGCAGTGGGAGACGGCCACGGCCATCTCGCTGCCCATCGCTCTGGCGGTGGTCCTGGCCTATCCGATCTTTCTGCTCTACTGGTTCAGGCGCGCCGACGTTCGCCGGGAGTACGAGGGCTGGGCTGACGGCCAGAGCCCGTTCACAACCTGAATCGCGGGAGTCACCGTGCAGACCTCGACCATGAACCCGCCACGTCTCTGCCCCGAGTGCGGGGCCGATCTCTCCGACCATCCCTACGACCGGCTCGAGCCGGGCAGGAGCGCCCGAGCCCTGCGCAAGATCGCCGTGTGGCTGCTGCCGGTCCTGGCGCTCGCCTACCTGGCGCAGCTCTTCTGGGGTCGCGGCGGCATGGGCTTCGGCACGGGAGCCGGCTACTTCGCCGTCGCCTGGATCTGCGGGCCGTCCCTCCTTCTATACGCGATCTCGCGCCTCCTGCCCAAGGTCCGCCGGGTCATCTGCCTCCGCTGCAGCTGGAACCGGGAGTACCCGCTCACCAGGACCGCGCACGGTCGCGTCTGAGCCGGCGGTTCGGGCTTGACATGCAGAACATATAGACGTACTATATATCGAGACTCAATATGTTAGACATCGAAAGCTAGCCATGACCCAGCTGCCCAGCGAGCACAGCGTCGAGATCCAGCGTCTCTCCAGAGACTGCCACCAGGCTCTGATCCTCGCCATCCTCTCGAGGGGCCCGCACCACGGCTACCAGCTGGCCCTCGAGCTCGAGGCGAGGAGCGGCGGCGCGTTTCGACTCAACCACGGCACTCTCTACCCCATCCTTCACAGGCTCGAGCAGGAAGAGCTCATCCGGGGAGACTGGCTGGACGAGCCGACGAAGCGCCGGCGCAAGAGCTACACCCTGACCGCGGCGGGAAGGCGGCGCCTGACTCGCCAGATCGGGGCTTGGCGCGACTTCTTCACCCGTTTCTTTTCCGTCATCGAGGGGGAAGGACCATGACACGATTCACCAGGACTCTCAGACAGATCAACGAAGAGCTCGACCTGCCTCAGCCCACCCGGTCGCGGATTCTCCTCGAGATGGCCGGCGACCTGGAGGATCTCTATCAACATCATCTGAGCCAGGGCCTCGACCCGGACACCGCCACCCGGCGAGCCGAGGAGGCCTTCGCGGCCTCCGATGAGGCCTTGAAGCACCTGGCCCGGATCCACCGATCGGGCGCGGGCCTGGCGGATCGACTCGCCCGGCAGGTGGGGAGCCCGTGGGAGAAGGCGCTGCTGGTCGCCTGGGCTCTGGCCTTCATCTTCATCGCCGGTCAGGTGACCACCCAGGAAGGGTTCTTCGTGATCGTGAGCCCGTTTGTCTGGCCGATCGGCGGCCTGGCTCTCGCCGGCTTCGCCTTCACCCTCTGGAAGGTGTACGAGCTCGTCCTGAAGCGGCCGCCCGACCTCCACCGGCTCCGCTCGGGACTGGGCGTGCTGCTCTTCCTGGCCGCGGCCAGCCTCGCGATCTCCGTATGCGGCTTCTTCTACCACCTGCGCTGGTACGCGTACCAGACCTACGAGGGAGCTCCGGAGACCGTGTTCATGATGTTCGCGACATGGACGCGGGCCATCTCCTCGATGATGGTCATCGGGCTGCTGACGGCCGTCCTCACCGCCGTGGTCTGGTTTCTGTTGACGGGCCTCGTGACCCGCATCGAAGGGCGCAGGGCCGACGCCCTGCTCGCGACTTGAGGAGACCATCATGATGAGATTCATTCAGGAGGCCGGACCCTTCATCCTCATCCAGGCGCCTCTGGCGCTGGTGGTGCTGGGCCTCACGCTGCTCAACCTGGTCCGGCTCGTGCGCCCTTCCGTTCGCCCCGATCGGCTCCGGACAAGCATCGACGCGATCCTCTTCTGGGGCAGCCTGACCGCCATCCTCGGCTTCCTCGGCCAGTGGCGGGGCCTGCACAAGGTGAGCGGATACATCCTCGATGAAGGCGTCGTCAGCCCGCCGATGGTCGTTCTCGGTATCGGCGAGTCGCTGAACACCTCGGTGTTCGGCATGTTCACCCTGGTGGGAGCAGCCTTCTTGTGGTTCGGTCTTCGCCTGGGACAGCACTGGAGAATGGGATGACGCCGCGATGACCGGCAGTCATCGGCATCACCGATAGTTGTATAAGCTCGCGCGCGAAAGCTCGTGAGCGCCGAGATCCTCATCGTCCTCGGAATCCTCCTCCTGGCGATCGTGCTGTTCGTCACGGAGAAGCTGCGCGTCGACCTGGTGGCGGTGCTGGTCATGCTCGGCCTGGCGTTGACCGGCATTCTCGAGGGCGAACAGGCGGTCGCCGGCTTCAGCAACGAGGCGGTGATCACGATCGCCTCGGTGCTGATCCTCAGCGGTGGCCTCATGCGCACCGGTGTGGCCCATCTCATCGGGCGCAACGTGCTGCGCTTCGCCGGCCGCAGCCCCGGCCGGCTGATCCCGACCCTGATGATGACGGTGGGTCTGCTGTCGGGAGTGATGAACGACATCGGGGTCACCGCGCTGATGCTGCCGGTGGTGCTCGAGATCGCGCGCCGCATCTCACTGCCGCCCTCGGGGCTCCTCATGCCGCTCGCCTTCGGCTCGCTGCTCGGCGGCATGACCACCCTGATCGGCACGGCGCCCAACATCCTGATCTCGGGCGCGCTCCACGCCGCCGGCTACGAGCCGTTCCAGATGTTCGACTTCACGCCGGTCGGCCTGGCGGCCCTGATCGTCGGCGTGGTCTACATGTCGCTCGTGGGCCGCCACCTGCTGCCCGCCCGCGATCCCAGGACCCAGGCGGAGCGCGAGGCGCTCGGGGACCTCTACGAGCTCGACAAGGTGCTCGGCTCGCTGACCGTGCCGGCCGGCTCGCCGCTTGCGGGGCGGACGCTGGCCGAGAGCCAGCTCGGCCGCGCCCTCGGCCTCCACGTGGTCGCGGTCCGCCGCCACGGAGAGCTGCGCCTTGCGCCGGGACCGGGGTACGAGATCCAGGCGGGGGATCAGCTGCTGACCGAGGGCCGGCTCGACCGGTTCGAGGCTCTGCGCTCGTGGCGGAACCTCGTGGTCGAGCCAACCCAGCGCGTGCTCGCCCGTCTGTCCACGGCCGAGATCGAGTTTCTCGAGCTGATCGTCGCCGAGGGCTCGCCGCTGGCCGGCGGCACCATCCTCGACGCCGACCTTCGGCGGCGGCTCGGCCTCCATGTCCTCGGCATCGACCGCCAAGGTCAGATTCGACGCACCCAGCTGCGCATGGTCACCCTCGAGCCCGGCGACAAGGTCCTGCTCGCCGGCGCCCGAGAACGCCTCGACACCGCCGCCGCCGAGAAGGAGCTTCCCACGTTGCGTCGTTTGGACATCGCGGAGGTGGGAAGCCGCTACCACCTCGAGCGCCGCCTGCAGAGCGTCAGAGTGCCCGAGGCGTCGGTTCTGGCGGGCCAGCTGCTGACGGAGGCCCGGCTGGCCGAGAGCTTCGGGCTGACCGTGGTGGCGATCCTGCGCAACGGTGAGGCGAAGCTGCTGCCCGAGCCGGGTCAGGCGATCGAGGCAGGGGACGTGCTGCTGCTGCGCGGTCGCCGCGAGCACCTCCGCATCCTCGAGGCGCTACAGGAGCTCGAGGTCAGCGCGGAGCCGCCGCCCGGCTTCGGCGACCTCGAGTCGGAGCTGGTCGGCGTGGTCGAAGCGTCGCTCTCGCCCCGCACCACCCTGGCCGGCCGCGGGGTGGCCGAGCTGCGCTTTCGCGACAA
>JAHEKO010000189.1 GCA_024638355.1 Acidobacteriota bacterium | reverse complement strand
CGGCGTGCTCCTGATGCGAGCCGGCCAGCTCGGTGTAGGTCGTGGCCGCCTCTCTCAGATAGTTGAGGGCGAGGAACGCCTCGCCGCGCCCGTAGATGTTCTCGACGTCCTCGGGCGCGAGCTTGAGCGCGGCGTTGTGCACCTGCACCGCCTCCACGTTCTTGTCCAGGGCGCGATAGGCCTGGCCGAGCTCGGCGTAGGCCTCCAGGAGGCCGGGGCTGGTGCGAATGGCCTGCGCAAAGGAGTCCGCGGCGTCTTGATACGCCTTCTCCACCTTGGCGGCCTGCTTCTCGCGCTTCGACGCCTCGACCTCGTCCAGCTTCTCCTCGAGCTTCATCGCTCGCACCAGATGGCGGTGGCCGGCGTGGTACTCCATCCTCGCGGCCTGAGCGACGTTGCCGAGCGAGGTCTGCTCGTTGAGGATGTCCAGCGTTCCCGGCTCTTCGTTGGCCGCGGGCGGCGCCGCTCCCAGATCGTCTTCTTGGGCGACGACCCCGGCGGGCGCCAGGGCCACGGCCATCACGAGCGCGAGACGCGTGCTTCGGCTGATCGTTACTCTCCACATAGCTTCCCGAGAATACCAAACCGAAGGGCGGTGAGCGTACCGGCTCGCGGCGCCCTGCCTTTCGAGCGCGGCTCGACGGAGCCGCACCCGGTCCGGTATCGATCTCTCTGACTCAATTGAGTAATAAAGAAACGTTATCCGAACCCAGCCAGCGCGCCGCCCCGCTCCTTAGAATGCCATAAGTATCTTTTATTTCATCTACTTACCAGGTATAGCCATACCGCGATAGCTGTGGCACCTCGATTGCTCCACAGGGTTGGCGCGAAACGGGAAGCTCGATCGAGAGGTGCAGATGCCAAGACTCCGAAAGATACGACCCAGGCGCGGCTTCACGGCCGTCGAGATGTTGGTGATCCTCGCCATCCTCGGCATTCTGATGTCGATGGGGATCCCCATCTTCGTCTCGGTCATCCACCGAACCAAGATGTTCGGGCTGATCAACAAGACGGGCTCCGTCTACCGACTGGCGCGCTCAGAGGCGATCAAGAAGAGGGCCAACGCGGTGGTCCGCTACGACTTCGCTCTCCGGCGGATCGAGGTCTTCGCCGACGTCAACGGCGCCGGTATCGACGATCCGCCCGACGGGATCTACAACCCCGTGGGCGGCGAGCCGCCGGGCCGCACCGACTTCTGGCTCGGCCAGTTCGGCCTCCCCGCCGGGATCGAGGTCCAGGCCCCCGGCGGGCAGGACAGCATCGACGGCTTCACCACGGTCGACAACGGGGGCAATCTCGAGGACGTCGCCATCTTCTTGCCGGACGGCTCGATTGCCCAGATCGGTGCCCTCAGGCTCAACGACGGTCGCGACAACTACTTCGAAGTGCGCGTCTCGCCCCAGGCCACCGCGCGCATCTTCACCCAGAAGTGGAACGAGGTGGAGGGCGACTGGTTCGAGAAGGGCGAGGACGGAAACGAATGGGAGTGGCTCTGATCCGAGCCCGGGAGAGTGAGATGAGAACGAAACGCATCACCGCCGCCCGCCGCCCGCGCCGCGAGGCAGGGTTCTCCATCATCGAGGTCCTGGTCGGCTTCTTCATCCTCCTGCTGGTGCTGATGGGGCTCCTGCCGCTCTTCACCCGCGCGATCGTTCACAACGTCTCGGGCAAGGAGGCGATGGTCGTCACCAACTTCGGCACCGAACAGATCGAGGATCTGATGGCGGTTTCCTTCAACAGCTGGGAGACCTCGATACCGCTCGCCGGCAACGTGCGCCAGACGATCGAGTACTGGGGCCGCGGCGACGATGCCGAGCTGGGGACCGAGCATTGGACCGACGATCCCGATGACTTCGTCGCGCTGTGGAAGAAGACCACGCAGGTCCGCCAGTTCACTCTCAACACGGCAGGCGATACCAACCTCGACGGCGTCGCCGACGCGCTCGCCGGCCTCGAAGACGCCGACTTCGACGGCTACTTCGACAACGAGCTGGCCGGCGGCACCTCACCCAACATCATTCGCATCAAAGAGGTGCGCGTGCTGCTCGAAAGCCAGCGCACCGCCTTCGGCGCCGGTGCTCCGACCACTCTGACCCTGCGCACCCTCAAGGCCTTCTAGATCGGAGCGAAAGACGACCATGCAAGGAAGAGCCTCCCTTCGACCTGCCGCCGGCCGCCCATCGCGCCAGGCCGGCTTCACCCTGCTCGAGCTCCTCGTCGTCATCGTCCTCATCGCCATGCTGACGATCGCCCTGCTCGACATCTTCGACCGCAACGTGACGCTCGCCAGAACGCAGACCCAGGTGTCCGACCTGCAGCAGAGCCTGCGCACCAGCCAGAACCTCATGAGCCGGATGGTCAGGATGGCCGGCCGCGGCGGTCTTGCAGCGATGATCAATGATGGCGGCGTCCGCAAGCTACCGGCGCTCGACGTCATCGACAACATCGGTGAGGACGGCGGCGCGCTCGACATCGTGCCGGGGCTGGCCAACGGACCCCAGGCGGTCGCCGGAACCGACGTGCTGACCGTCCGCGGCGTCTTCACCAACTCGCTCTTCCAGATCAACACCCTCGGCAACGCCCTGACGCTGTATGACAGCGCCAACCTGCCGACGGAAAGCGCGGGCCAGGCGGCGAGCGGCACCGTGGTCGTTGCCAATCCTTCTCCGGGCGGCTCGACGCAGCCCCTCGACGAGCTGAACAACGCCATCGCCCTCGGTCAGCCGGAGGCTCTGATTCTGGTCAGCTCGGTCGACGAGTCGATCTACGCGGTGGTCGAGCTCGCCCCCGGATCGAGTGTCCCCGGCGCCAGCCAGGTCACCCTGGCGTTTCGCGTCTCCGGCGGCTCCCACCCCGGCTACCGCGACCTCTACGCCTCCGGCACCGGGGGGACGCCAGTCCTTCCCAGCGGCTTGACCACCGTTGGCTGGATCGGCTTCGTCGAGGAATACCGCTTCTACGTGCGCGACGCCGATCCCAACCCGATGCTGTCGATGGCGCGAATGTTCCCCGGCACCGAGGTGCCCTACGGCGGCCCGCCGAGCGCCAGCCTCGACGTCGCCGAGAACGTGCAGGAGCTTCAGCTCGCACTCGGCTTCGACTCGAACCTGGGCGCTCCACTGGTGGACCGCAACGGCGACGGCGAAGTCGACAACGAGGACATGGTCCTCACCGAGAGCGCCGACGGCGAGAACGACGACTGGCTGTTCAACGGCGACGACGATCCGAACGAGTCGCCCTGGGCCCCGCCCTGGGACGACGATCCGACGACGCTGGCCATCCCGCCGAGGCCGCAGCTCCACTACCTGCGAATCAGCACGCTGGCGCGGACCCGGGCACCCCAGCTCAAGTATCAGGCGCCCATCATTCCAGGCATCGAGAACGCGATCGTGGCGCCGCTCAACGGCGACCTGGCGCGCATGTACCGGCGTCAGCTCCTGACCACCACCATCGACCTGAGGAACGTCTCATGAACGGCTACCGACGCCCGTCACATCGAGAGAGCGGCAGCGCCTACCTGCTCGCCATCATGGTCCTGCTCATCCTGACCATCGTCGGGCTCTCCGTCGCTATCACCACGCAGAGCGAGGCAAGGATCGGGGAGAACGAGCGACTCTTGCGGCGGAGCTTCCACACCGCCGACGGGGCTCTCGCCATCCAGACCGCGAGGGCGCTCGCCCAGGCCGGCATGGATTGCCTCAACCTCGACCTCGTGGAACCGAGCAACAACCCGCAACTACAGATTCGCAATCGGCTGCAGATGTCGGACTTCAAGACCGTGCAGAGGGGCTGGTGCAACCTCTGTCAGGTGAACCTGGGCTCGGACTTCGAGAAGTTCAACCACGCCGTCATGGCGGTCTCGACCCGCGTCTCCTGGAAGGGCGATGCCAACAACCCGCCCTTGAAACCGAGACCCCTGGCCGAGGAACGGCTCAGCGTCATGGTGTCCTTTCAGCCTTGGCAGGTCCCGATGAAGAACGAGGTCGAAAAGGCGATCGGCGGCGGGCCCGACGGCGGATTCTTCGTCAGTGGCTCGAGCGCCGAAAATCTTTGCGGTCCCCTGGAGAGCTTCTAATGACGAATTCCATCTATGAGCGCGCCACCGGCGCCACCCTCTTCCTCTTTCTTCTGAGCTTGGCCCTGCTTGCTCCGGGCGCCGGCGTCGCCGACGACCGCGACCTGGTGCGCGAGGGCGGGCGCGTCCCCTATCTGATGGTGATCTTCGACGTCTCCGGCTCGATGAACTGGCAGCCCGGCGGCGACGCCTTCGCTCCAGGCTACGGCGACGACCCGAACAGCAAGTTCTACCAGGCCAAGTCGGCGCTCTTCCGCGTGGTCAGCGACCCCGACCTCGACAACATCTTCTGGGGATTCTCGACCTACAACCAGGACAACGTGCGCGTCTATCGCAAGCACTGGCTCTACAGCCCGAGAGTCGTATTGCCCTGGGTCGCCGACGACCGGCTGCCCTATCCGCGCCCCGGCGACCCCAAGCACTTCGGCGACAACTGCATGGACGACAGCGACGGCGACACCGACTGCGATCTCGACGGCAACGACCGCCTGGGTTCGTGCAACGGCGCCCGCGACGTCGACAACGCCGAGTCGTGGGGCGAGATCCTGACCTTCCCCGTCACCGGTGCCACGGGCACCTGGACCACGGAGGAGTGGGTGCGGCACGACAACCGCCGGTTCTACGTTCGCTACAACATCGCCACCGGCAGCCTGGGAGATCCGACGATCAGCGTCACGGTCCGCGTGCGAGAGGCGCGCAACGACTGCGCCGTCTGGCTCGGCAGCACCCAGAGCCAGACGGTCCCCTTCGACCGTACCTACCCCAGCGACAACCAGGGACGTCCGCTGCCCGGCGCCAGCGAGGTTCTCTACTGGCAGATCGACAACCGGACCGACGCGGCGGGCAACCCCAACGGCTTCTTCGACGCCGACGACACCCGCGCCACCAACACCTGCGCCGGCTGGGAGCCGAACAACGACAGCGGCGCCGACGACACGATGGGCGTCAACCTGAAGTACCAGACGGTGAGTGATCCCTTCGGGCGCCACTCCAGCATCATGGATCGCGGCGACGTCATCCCGCTCGATTGGCAGAGCGAGGAGGTGTGGGGCGTCTCCAACCAGGACCTGATCCTCCAGCGCCTCGCGCCCAACTACGATCCCGCCGATCCTGCCGGCGTGCCCGATCTCCGGGTCGCGCCCTACTTTCGCAATCAGCCCAATCAGACCACCAACGGCCGGCTCGAGCTCCTGCCGCAGTACGTGAACACCCCGCCGCTCCTGCCCAACGGCTCGACGCCGATCGGCAATTCGATGCGCGACTTCATGAACTTCTACGACACCTGGGAGGGTGTCGCCACCGGCCCCGAGGGCGACGGCTTCTTCGGCTGCCGCTCGATCAACCTGCTGATCATCACCGACGGCGACGAGACCTGCTACAACGGAGCCCAGACCGGCCAGACGGACGGCGGCGGCGACGCCAACCCTTGCTGGATCGCCAGCCGGCTGCTCGACGAGAGCAACCGCGACATCCGCACCTTCGTCATCGGCTTCGGGCTCCAGGGCCAGAACACCAACTTCCTCGACTGCATCGCCCAGAACGGCGGCACCGACGCGATCGACGTCGACGGCGACGGCGACATCGACATCACCGGCCCGATCCTGCCGGGCAACGAGGACGAGCTCGTGGATGCCCTCAAGTCGGTCATCCAGACGATCCGCGCCCAGGAGCGCTCGTTCGCGGCCGCGGCGGTACCGCAGGCTGAGACGACCTCAGTGGACAAGGCCTACCTCACCAGCTTCCTGCCGATCGAGAGCCGCTCGGTCTGGCCGGGCCGGCTCGACGCCTACCTGCGCCCGATTCCCTTGAAGGACCTCACACTCGACCTTCCCGGCGGCAGCACCGTGGTGCGCCAGGTACCCGATCCCGACAAGGAGTGCAACTCGGGCGACACGAGCGCCTGCCATGTCTGGAACGCGGGTGAAGAGCTCCTCGAGCAAGCTACCGACCCCACACAGCTCGTGGTCGGCGACTACAACTTCGGCGACGGCGAGGACGAGCGTCGCGTCTACTACGGGCGCGACTCCAACGACGACCTCCCCTACGAGAGAGCCGACTTCGAGCGGCCGAACAACGATGCCGACTGGCACGATTTTCTGGTGGGCATGGACATCTGCGACCTCGCGGATACTTCGTGCTCCCTCGACTCCGGCAATCGCACCGAAGCGATCGAGACGCTCGACTACTTCCACCAGGTCAAGACGGCTATCGATCCGCGCGACGGCGAGCCGATCGAGTACCTGCTCGGCGACATCTTCCACTCCGACCCGACCGTCATCGGCAGTCCGGACAACTTCCGTTACTGGGTGGCCGACCTCGGTGGCAGCGGTAGCCTGCCGCTGGCCGAAATCTGCAGCGAGTCGCCGGGAGGGTACCGCTGCTTCTACGCCAAGCAGCAGGTACGTCGCAAGATGCTGCTCGCCAGCAGCAATGCCGGCCAGCTCCACGCCTTCGACGCCGGCGTCTACCGGGGCACCTGCGAGACGAGCCCGCTCACCAACAAGCAGTTCCTCAACGGCGAGTTCGACAACGGCACCGGCCGCGAGCTCTTCTCCTTCGTGCCACGGAGCGTGATGCCTGATCTGGTGACAATGAAGGACAACCTCGGCCACCAGTTCACCGTCGACGGCGTCACTGAATACGGTGACGTCTACATCGACCCGATCCACAACGGCACGCCCGATCCCGACGAACGGGAGTGGCGGACCGTCGTCATGTCCGGCCTGCGAGAAGGCGGTGCCTCCTACTACGCCCTCGATGTGACCCACCCGGACGATCTCGACGCGTGCGGCGGCATTCCGGTGCTGCCCCAGCCGCGGCCGGGTGCCGACTCCTTCGTACCTTCGTGTAACGACGGCGGATGTGACGATCCGCTCCCCTTCCCGAGCGTCCTCTTCGAGTTCAACGACACCGAAGACTGTGGCCGCGACTCCGCCGGCGACTACCTGCAGCTGGCCGACGGCCAGTGCGACTCGGACGAGAACGGCCTGGCCGACCTCGGCGACGCCTGGTCGCGGCCGATCTTCACTCGCATCCAGGTGCTCGAGGACGACGGCGGCAACCCGGTCCACGCCGACCGCTACGTCGCCATCTTCGGCGGCGGCTCCGACCCGGTACGCAAGGGCCGCGAAGAGGCTCGAGGCAACCACCTGTTCATGGTCGACATCGAGACCGGGAAGGCGATCTACAAGCGACGCGTTCCCGACGCTCCGAACGGGGCTCCCTCCGGCTCGGTCGTCTCCGACGTCGCCGCGGTCGATCTCGACCAGGACGGCTACACCG
>JAHEKO010000188.1 GCA_024638355.1 Acidobacteriota bacterium | reverse complement strand
AGCTCGCGGGAGAAGAGCTCGGCGCCGCGCCGCTGCGGCCGCGGCGTGAAGAGCGCGATTCTCACGCTCCGGCTCCGTTGGCGGCGACGCGGCGGTAGAGGTCGAGCATGGCGGCGACGCTTTGGCGAATGTCGAAGCGGTCGACGAAGAGCTCCCGGCCACGGCGGCCGAGAGCGGTGCGGCGGGCGCGGTCGCCGGCGAGCTCTCCGAGCGCGCGCGCCAGCTCTTCGGGAGAGTCGGGCGGCACCAGCAGCGCGTCCGCGGCGGGGTCGGGGAAGATCTCCCGCACCGCGGGGATGTCCGCGGCCACCACCGGCAGGGCCATGGCGAGCGCTTCGAGCACCGCGCCGGGGAACCCCTCGAGTCGCGACGGGAAGGCGAAGATGTCGGCGGCGGCCAGCAGGCCCGGAACGTCGTCGACATGACCCGCGAGCCGGATGCGCGCTTCGAGGCCGTGAGCCGCGACAAACGACTTCAACTCGCCCGTGCACGGCCCCTCGCTGCCGGCGACGACGAGCCGCAGCGGCCGCTCCGCGCGGATCAGCTCGAGCATCGCCTGCAGGAGGATCAGCTGGGCCTTGTGGAACGTCTGGCGTCCGACGGTGACCACCAGCAGCTCGTCGTCCGCGACTTCCCAGTGGCGGCGCGCCGCCATCCTCTCCCGCTCGCTCGGCAGGGTGAAGCGTCCGAGGTCGCGGCCGCGGCGCACCACCGTGATCGAGTCGGGCGCGAGGCCGAGGTGGGCCATCGCGGAGTCTTTCGCCGCCTGCGAGACCGCGTGGTAGTGGGCGGTCAGAACGCGGCCGGTCAGCCCGTCGACGAGCTGGATCGCCTTGTAGCGCCAGGGCGCGATCCGTGGATCGGTCAGACGCTCGGGCGCGTAGCGAACGCTCACCAGGCTGCTCAGCACCGGCACCCCGGTGCCCCAGGCGGCGAGGCGGCCGAGAACGTCCGAGTAGAAGAGCGTCGTGTGCAGGAGGGCCGGCCGCCAGTCGCGGAGAAGGCGCCTCAGACGAGCGCGGCGGCCGAGCCACGACAGCTCGGCGAGCGCCTCGACTTCGATGCCCCGCTCGCCGACCAGCGCGGCGAATCCCTCGGCGGGCTCGCGCAGCACGAAGACGCGCGGCTCGACACCGGCCGCGACGAGATGGGGGAGCATCTCGGCGAGCGAGCGCTCCGAGCCGCCGGCGCCGAGGCTGTCGATGAGGAAGGCGACTCTCATCTCGCGATCCTGGCCGGGTGCACATTCCGATCGGCGGCGACAGAATAGGGCCCATGTCCGAGCCCCGCCGCGCCCGCTTCCGGAAGTTCTTCGATCGCGACGCCAAGCGCCTGGTCTACGTCGGCGCGACCGCCGACGCCGACTTCTGGGATCGCCGCTGGCTCGAGAGCGGGACCGTGGAGTACTTCGGCCCGATCTCCCGTCGCGGGCTGGTCGTGCGCGAGACGACTCGATTCCTCGAGCCGGGAAGCCTGGTGCTCGAAGGCGGTTGCGGTCCGGCGCTGGCGAGCTGGAGGCTGCGCGCGCTCGGCTACCGGACCGTGGCGCTCGACTACGCGCAGAAGACGCTGCAGCGGGTGCGCGCCGGCGCCCCGGAAGTGCGGCCGCTGGCCGGCGACGTCGCGCGCTTGCCGCTCGCCACCGCTTCCGTCGACGGCTACTGGTCGCTCGGCGTCATCGAGCACTTCTACGACGGCTACGCCACGATTCGCGACGAGATGCGCCGGGTCGTTCGCCCGGGCGGCTACCTCTTTCTCACCTTTCCGGCGATGAGCTGGCTGCGGCGGATGAAGGCGCGGGCCGGTCTCTATCCGCGGTGGCCGGGAACGGCGGCGGAGCTCGATCGCTTCTACCAGTTCGCGCTCCCGGCCGACGCGGTCGCCGCCGACTTCGCCGCCAGCGGCTTCGAGCTGGTGCGGCGGACGAGCTCTCTCGGCGTCACCGGCCTGTGTGAGGAGCTGGGCGCCGGCGGCAGATGGCTGGGGGCGCGGCTCGCCGGCCGGCGCCGGCCGGTGAGGGTCGCCCGCGCGGCTTTCGACACGGTCGCCCGGCCGCTCGCCTTCCACCTGCGTGTGCTGGTCTTTCATCGTCGGAGTCAGGCTACGAGAGCGAGCCGGTAGAGCGGCGGAGAAGCGCCCAGGAGTCGGCGGCGAGAAGGCGTGTAAAGGCGAGATAGCCGGCGATGACGGCGGTGCCGAGAGCGGCGAGCTCGATCGAGGGGGCCATCTCGATGCGCCACATGAGGGCCGCCGGCGCGATCGACGTCGCGGCGATGGCGAGGAGCATCCGGCCGAGCAGACGGCCGACGACCCCGAGGGGCAGGCCGATCAGCCGACCGGCCATCGCGAACTGGATCGGGCAGGTCAGCGCCACCGCCGTCAGATAGCCGATGGCGACCCCGACGATCCCCCAGCGCAGGCCGGCGACGATGCCGGCGGTGTTGGCGACGAGCGCGATGAGGGTCCACTTGAAGCTGAGGTCGGAGCGCCCGAGGGCGTTGAAGAGCGGCGGCGAGAGGCTCATCGCGATCTGGATGAATGCCACTACCGAGAGGATCTGCAGGGGCAGCACGGCGGGACGCCACTGTTCGCCGAGCAGCAACGGCAGGCCCTCGGGGCTCAAGAAGATCGCCAGCACCGGCGCCGGCGTCGCCACCAGGAGCGAGACCGAGAGCACCGACAGGTAGGCTCGCCGCAGGCGGGGAATGTCGTCCTGGATGGAGGCGAACGCCGGAAAGCCGACGCTCGCGATGGGCTGGGCGATCTGCAGCACCGGCATCAGGACGCCCTGGTAGGCGACGCTGTAGAGACCGAGCGGCACCGCGCCGAGATAGCGCCCGATCAGCAGGTTGTCGAGATTGCGGTTGAAGAAGTTGACCAGGCGCGAGCCCACGATCGAGCGGCCGTAGCGCCACATCTCGCCAAGGGCCGGCGTGGAGAAGCGCAGCTTCGGTAGCCAGCCGCTCGAGCTCATGTAGAGGAGCGAGCCCGAGGCGCTGCGCACCAGATACTCCGCGACCAGCGCCCAGACGCCGGCGCCGCGCAGCGCGAGCGCGATCCCCACGCCGCCGCCGAGTGCGACGCCGAGCAGGCGGCGCAGGCCGATCAGTCGAAACGACAGCTCGCGGCCGAGGAGGTTGCGGTATACCCCCTCGGGGAACCCGAGGACGAAGCCGAGTGCCAGAGCGCGCACCACCGGCACCACGCCCGGCGCGCCGTAGAAGACGCCGATCGCCGGAGCGCCGGCGGCCAGGAGTGCGAGGAGCAGGACGCTGATGGCGCCCGAGGACCAGAAGGCCGTCGACTTGTGCTCCTCCGAGAGCCGCGAGCGTTGGACCAGGGCCGGTCCCAGTCCGAGATCCGTCAGGTGGCTCGAGAAGGCGGTGAAGAACATCGCCATCGCCACCAGCCCGAAGTCCTCCGGGGCGAGCAGGCGGGCGAGGACGAGGCGCAGGACGACCTGCAGAGCGAGGCCCGCGATCTGACCGCCGCCGAGCCAGAGCGCCCCGGCGGTCGACCGGGAGAGCAGCGAGCGTGGCTCTGTCCGCACGCCTCACCGCCTCGCCGGTGCGCCGCAGCACCTCATCTCGTGGCTGCGCGGGGGGATGAGGAACGCAGAGGCTGCCTCAGGGGCGCGAGGGCGTTGCGGGTGGCGGATCGGCGTCGTCGACGATCTGGGTGAGGATCGCCGCTCCGGCCAGGATGGCGCCGGTCGGCAGCACCCACTCCGGAATCCAGGCCACGACGCAAGCCCGGCAGAACTCGTCGGCGCGGATCACGTCGTTCCAGTCGACGCGCGTCACGATGCCGTCGCAGAGCCAGTGGAACACGCGCTCGCCGTACTGATCCTCGTGGGTCTCGCCGATCGTCAGGTTCTGCGACCAGCCCAGCTCGAACTCGTCGAGCTCGATTTCGCAGTCGTCGGCGTCGCGGACCTGAACCAGCCGCATCGCGCTGCGGCCGAGGCGCTCACCGGAGCCGTCGTGAACGGCGACGTAGTACTCGGCGAACTCGTGGTCCTGCTCGTCGAGCAGGTCCTCGAGCCATTCGCGATCGTGGCCCTCCATCCAGTCGCGCTCCTCGAGCGCGTCCCACCACTCGTCGTCGAGCTCGGGCTGCTCGCGGCCCTCGGGCTTGGGGAAGACGCTCCAGTACTCACCGCCGCCCTTCGAGTGGAACTCGTTGTAGTAGAAGGTTCCCTCGGGATTGAGGCGGCGAAAGTACAGCCGTACCGAGCTGCCGCCCACCTCCGGAGAAACCGCTACCTCGACGACCTGGTTCTCCTCGTTGGGCAGGCACACCGGGTCGCGCACTTCGATCGTTGGCCCCTGGGCCGGGGCCGCGGCCGGCAAGAGAATCGCCAGCAGAATGGAAGCAACAGAAAACCTCATCGGATTCGAAACCCTCCTCAGTCCCTCGCTGCGCAAGACTACTGCCCTCGAGCCGGGGTTCGTCAATTGCATCTTCCGCACCCTCACCTAGCCCGCGCTCTCTTCGGGCAGAATGCGCTTCACGTACTTCCGCACCTCACGATTCGACTCGAGGGCGGGGAGCGCCTGTCGCAACACGGCCGCCGCCGCCTCCGATCGGTCGGTCTCGAACAGAGCGACGGCCAGATAGAACAGATCTCGAGGAGTGCGCTCCGCGCCGCTTCCGGCCAGCTCGTCGTAGCGGACGGCGTCCGCGAAGGCGCCGCTCCGCGAGGCCAGAACGGCGGCCAGCCGCTGCATCTCACGCCACTCGGGGTGGCTGTCGGCCAGCGCGCTCGCCTCCCGGTAGCCCGCTCGCAAGAGGCGGTTGCCGGCCGGGCCGGAGGCCAGTGCGTCCAGGCGCTCGAACGCGGCGAGCTCCTCGGCAGCGGGCCCCGCGGGGGCGGCCGGCCGGCGAGCGACCTCCGCGGCTCCCCGCGCCACCTGTCGGCATTCCCCGTCTCCCGACCAGGAGACGCAGAGCCTCGGCCGCGTGGCGTCGGCTGCCGCGCGCGGCGGCGACGCCGGCGCGGCGGCCAGCTCCGTCTCGCCAAGCCGGGTCCGCGCCGCGTTGGCCAGCGCCGCCCGCACCTCCGGCTCGAGCGCGGCGCGCGAGAAGGCCTGGAATCGGCTCTCGAGATCGGTCAGCCGGCCGTACGCACGCTCGAATCCGTCGTCGTCGCCGGCGGCGCTACGGGCGAGGGCGAGGTAGGCCAGCGCTCGCGCCAGCTCGTCCGGCGTGGCGAGCAGGCCGAAGGCGGCCACGCGCAGATTCTCGCTGGCGCGCAGGTACTCGCCGCGTTCATAGGCGCGGATCCCGTCCTCGGCGAGCGACCCGTAGAAGGGGTCGGTTCGCTGAGCGGCGACCGGGGCGACGGCGAGGGCCGCCGTCAGACCGATGGCGAGGCCGGCCGCGCGGCCGCGCCCCGCGCTCATGCCGCGGAACCCCGAGCCTGCTCCGAATCCTCGGAGTAGGTCTCGTAGGAGTAGTAGCGGCGGCTGTAGCCGTCCGAGGCCACCGGGCGGAAGCGATTCAGAACCACGCCGAGCAGGCGCACGCCGGCAAGCCGCAGCCGCTCGGCGCACGCCTCGGCGTCTTCGTGCAGCGTCTTGTTGGCGTGGAGGCACAGCACCATCCCGTCGCACAGCGAGCCGACGACCACCGCGTCGGTCACGACCAGCGCCGGCGGCGTGTCGAAGATGACCACCTCGAAGTCGCGTGCCACGCGGTCGAGGAACTCAGCCATCCGGTCCGAGGCGAGCAGCTCGGAGGGGTTGGGCGGATGGGGTCCGGAGGGGCAGAGCGACAGGTTGTCGATGCCGGTCGTGCGATAGAGCGTCGTCGGGTCGGCGCCTCCCGCCAGAGCGTGAACCAGTCCGCTCGAGTTGTCGCGGTCGAAGACCTTGTGGAGTCGCGGGCGCCGGAGGTCGGCGTCCACCAGCAGGGTCCTGCGGCCGAGCTGCGCCATGACGACGGCCAGGTTGACCGCCGTAGCCGTCTTGCCGTCCCCCGACTCGGGCGAGGTGACGGCCAGCACCCGGAGCTCGTCGGCGCTCGACAGCATCAAGGCGGTGCGAAGGGAGCGGTAGGCCTCCGAGACGGCCGACTTCGGGCTCTGATGGGGGAGCAGCTCGATCTCCGTCGGCTCGGCCTCGCGCTCGACGCGCTGGAGGGCGGCTCGCCGGCGCGAGCCGGAGCGGCGGGGACGGGGCTCGTAGTAGCCGTAGCTCCCGGCACCCGCCTTGTAGTCGAGGTCGGGGACCGCGGTCAGCACCGGCAGGCCGAGGCGCTTCTGCAGCTCGGTCGGTCCGCGCACGGTGCGATCCATGAGGTTGAGGAGCATGACCAGGCCCACGCCGAGGCCGAGGCCGATCGCCAGCCCGGCGACCAGGTTGCGGGCGAGCGAGGGGCGGAAGGGGCGTTGCGGCGTCAACGCCCGATCGATCACCCGCACGTTCGTCTCCCGCTCGGTCTGCAGCCGAGCGCGTACCCCCGCCTCCGAGAGCCGTCGCAGCATCTCGTCGAGGAGCTGGCGACGATTCTGGATCTCCATCTCCAGATTTCGGAACTCGACCGCCGAGGCGTTGCGATCCATCACCTTGGCCTTGACGCGGTCGATCTCGCCCTTGAGGGAACGCTCGCGGCGGAGCGCCGTCTGTAGCTCGGCGTACGCCGCTTCCCGTGCTTCGCGACCGCGCTCCTCGACCAGGCGCTCGAGGTCGGCGCGACGCTCTTCGATCGTCGCCCTGAGATCGACCATCTCGGGCCACTCGGGTTTGTAGGTGCGAAGGCGAGACTCGTAGTCGCCCTCGAGGCGCAGCAGCTCGCGCTGCAGCTCGCGCACCAGCCCGTCCGACTCGCGATTCGCCAGCGCCTCGGCCGGCGATTGCTCGAGCTCGTTGTAGCGAGCCTCCTTCTCGAGACGGTCGCCGAGCGCGGCGACGTGCTCTTCGTTGAGCCGGTCGAGCCGCTGCAGCGTGGTGTCCGATTGCGGATCGAGATTGAGGATGTCGGTCGAGCGTCCGTAGCTCTGGAGCTGCTGCTCCTTGTCGTTGATCTCCGCCTTGAGGGTGTCGATCTGCTTGCCGAGGAAATCGGAGGCGCGGCCGACGGTGGCCGTGCGCGTCTCGATGCCCCAGTCGATGAAGGCGTCGGCGACGCCGTTGACGATTCGCGAGGCCATCTCGGCGTCGGAGCCGACGAACGACAGCTCGACCAGCTCGGTGTCCTTGACCGGCTCGACGCTCAACCCGGCGAGCACCCGATTGGCCAGCCGGGCGAGCACCGCCTCGTCGGCGGCGGCGCTCATCTCCTGGGTCTCTTCGCCGACGTCGAGGATCTGGCGCGGCGTGCCGTTGAAGCGGGGGTCGTCCATCAGCCCGAGGTCGAGGACAACCCGCTCGGCCAGCCCCCGGCT
>JAHEKO010000187.1 GCA_024638355.1 Acidobacteriota bacterium | reverse complement strand
GGGCGGAGCGAACGAAGACGAGCTGATCGAGCGGGTGATGCGGCGGCTGCTGCGCCGCCTGGCGATCGACGCCGAGCGACGAGGGCTGACGCCGTGGCGCTAGGAAAGCTCAAGATCCTCGTCGAGACGCGGCCCGGGACCTTCGGTGACGAGATCGAAGCCCAGTTCAACCCCGACCAGATCACCCTGACCAAGGGCGCCCACTGGAACGAGGAGCCGCTCGCGGAGAAAGACGCCCCGGAACCCCAGTTCTCGCACGGCAGAGGGGCCGGCTTCTCGATCGACCTGATCTTCGACACCCACGTGAGCGGCGCCGACGTCCGCACCGAGTACACCGACCGAGTCATGTCCCTGGCGACGATCGTCGGGCACGGGAACCTCCACCGCCCGCCTATCTGCCAGCTGGTTTGGGGCGATTTCGGCGAGATCTTCAAGGGCTATCTGGAAAGCGTGATCCAGAAGTTCACCCTCTTCCTGGAGGACGGCACCCCGGTGCGCGCTCGCCTCTCCTGTCGGTTCAAGGAGTGGCAATCGGCCGAGGAGCAGGCGCGCGATCTGGTGCTCGAATCGGTCGACGTCGCCAAGACGCGTGTGGTCCGCCGGGGCGACACGCTGAGCGGCATCGCCGGCGAGGAGTACCACGACCCGGCTCGGTGGAGGCCGATCGCCCGTGCCAACGCCATCGACGACCCGCGCTCGCTCGTGCCCGGCAGCGTGCTGATCATCCCCGCGCTCACCGGCGACGCCGAAGGAGACGAGGCGTGAGGCAGGCCGGCGCCGTGCCCACCTTCCGGGTGAAGGTCAACGGGCGTGAGCTGCCGACCGAGGCGCTCGGCGACCTGATCGCGGCGGCGGTGATCGAAGACGTCGACGCTCCCGGGATGTTCGAGATTCGCGTGCGGAATTGGGACATGGACAAGCTCGAGGTGACCTGGGCCGACGACAAGCTGTTCAAGGAGGGGGGAGAGGTCGAGCTGCGGATGGGCTACGTCGACGCCCTCGAGAAGCTGATGGTGGGCGAGATCACCGGCCTCGAACCGACGTTCAACGCCCGCGACACACCGATGCTGACGGTGCGCGGCTACGACCGCCGGCACCGGCTGATGCGCGGCCGCAAGACCCGCTCCTTCACCCAGATGAAGGACAGCGACGTGGCCAAGAAGATCGCCTCGCAGGCCGGCCTGACCGGGAAGGCGGTCGACACCGGCGTGGTCATCGAGTACCTCCTGCAGCGCAACCAGACCGACATGGAGTTCCTGCAGAGCCGCGCCCGGCGGATCGGCTACGAGGTGGTGATCGACGACAAGACCCTCGAGTTCCGGCCCCGGCCGGCGGACAAGAAGGAGGCCGTGACCCTGACCCGCAGCGCCGACCTCATCGAGTTCAGCCCCCGGCTGACCACCATGCCGCTGACCGCCGACGTCGAGGTCCACGGCTGGAGCCCGAAAGACAAGAAGGAGATCGTCGCCAAAGCGGCCAAGCAGAGCGGCACGATGGGCGGCAAGACGGGCGGGCCCAAGGCCGCCCAGACCGCCTTCGGCAAGAGCACCGGCGGCTACGTCGACTGGCCGGTCTCCACCAAGGGCGAGGCGGACAAGATCGCCCAGGGCCGGCTCGACGAGATGGCCCTGGGCTACATCCTCGGCGAGGGGATCTGTCTCGGCCGCACCGATCTTCGCGCCGGCACGGTAGCCAAGATCGAAGGGGTGGGCAAGCGTTTCAGCGGCTCGTACTACGTCACCTCCACTCGCCACACCTTCATCCCGCGGCGCGGCTACCAGACCGCCTTCAGCGTCAGGAGGAACGCCACGTGACCGATTTCGGACCGCTGATGGAGCGGCTCCTGGCCGCCGAAGAGAGCGACCGCTTCTACGGCGTCACCGTGGGCGTGGTCACCAACAATCAGGACCCCGACAAGCTCGGCCGGGTGAAGGTTCGCTTCCCCTGGCTCTCGGGCGAGGAGGAGTCGAGCTGGGCGCGGGTCGCGAGCCCGATGGCGGGCAAGGAGCGGGGCCTCTTCCTGCTCCCCGAGGTCGACGACGAGGTGCTGGTCGCCTTCGAGCACGGCCGACCCGAGTTTCCGTATGTCCTCGGGTCGCTCTGGAACGGCAAGGACAAGCCGCCCGAGGACAACGGCGACGGCAAGAACAACATCCGGTCGATCACCTCGCGGAACGGCCACATCATCCGGCTCGACGACACCGACGGCAGCGAAAAGATCGAGATCCTCGACAAGTCGGGCAAGAACACGATCGTCATCGACACCGCGGCCAACACGATCACCCTCACCGCCGACGCCGACATCAAGATCGAGTCGAGCGGCGGCAAGCTCCAGCTCTCCGGCAGCGGCATCGAGATCAAGTCGCAGGCCGACGTGAAGATCGAGGCGAGCGGCAACGCCGAGCTCAAGGGCGGTGGCCAGACCACCATCAAGGGGTCGGCGGTCAACATCAACTAGGGAGGAGCACGGCGTGGGCAAACCGGCAGCGAAGCAGGGAGATCAGGTCGTGGGAGTGGACACCCACATCGTGATGGTGCCGGGGCCGACGAACCCGATCCCGACGCCCCTCCCCCACCCGTTCACCGGGATGATCAACGGCGGGCTGTCGAGCGACGTCAAGATCATGGGCAAGCCGGCGGCGACGGTCGACTCGACCGCCGACAACACCCCGGCGCACATCCCGACGCCGCCCGGCACCGCGTTTCAGAAGCCGCCGTCGAACAAGGCCACCATCAAGCTCGGCAGCCAGACGGTGAAGATCAACGGCAAGGCCGCGGCGCGCGCCGGCGACAAGGCGATGACCTGCAACGACCCGGCCGACCAGATGATGGGCACCGTCGTCGCGGTCGGAACGGTGCTGATCGGAGGCTGACGAGATGGCGAAGGAGTTCCTCGGAGTCGGCTGGAGCTTCCCGGTGCAGCGGGAGGGCGGGGGTTCCATCGCCACCTCCCGCCACGAGGAGGACATCCGCCAGGCGATCTGGATCGTTCTGGGAACCTCGCCGGGTGAGCGCGTGATGCGCCCGGACTTCGGCTGCGGCATCCACGATCTGGTCTTCGCGGTGAACGACGCCGGCACCGCCGGCCGCGTGGCCACCCTGGTGCGCGAGGCGCTGCGGCGCTGGGAGCCGCGCATCGAGACGACCTCGGTGCGCGCCGAGCCCGACCCCGGCCGCCCGAACACCCTCCTGATCGACATCGAGTACCGAGTTCGCGCGACCAACAATCGCTTCAACCTGGTCTATCCGTTCTACCTGCAGACATGACGGTACCCCGACCCAAGGTCGTCGACCTCGACTACGACGAGATCGTCCGCCGCACCGAGCGGCTCGCCCGAGAGCTGTCCGGTTGGCGAGCACCGGACGATGGCGAGCTCGACCCGGGCGCCGCCCTCGTGCGCCTGTTCGCGGGCTTCGCCGAGCACGTCGCCGACCGCCTGAATCGCGCCCCCGACAAGAATTTCCTCGCGTTCCTCGATCTGATTGGCCGCCGTATCGAGCCGCCGCAGCCGGCGCGCACGCCGCTCACCTTCGTGCTGGCCGAGGGGAGCCCGGTCGACGCTTTCGTGCCGGCCGGGACCCGGGCGGCGGCGCCGGCGGAGAGCGACGAGGAGGAGGTGGTCTTCGAGACCGAGCGCGAGCTGGTGGCGACCGCCGCCAGCCTGACCGAGGTCTACGTCCGCGAGCCGGACCGCGATCGGTTTGCCGACCGTACGGTCGCGGCGAGTACCGCCGACGACCCGGCCTTCCCCCCTTTCGAGGGCGACACCCCGGTGGAGCACAGTCTCTACATCGGCCATGACGACATCGTCACGATGGAAAACCCGAAGCGCCTCGAGCTCTCCCTCGAGACACGTGACGCGGCGAGGCTCGCCGCGCTACCGATCGCCTGGGAGGTGTGGGACGGCTCGGCCTGGCTCGCCACCGACCCGCCGCAGAGCTCGGCTCGTGGCGCCAAGTGGACCGTGGCGTTCGCCGATCCACCGATTCCCGCGCCGGTCGAGGTCGGGGGCGAGACGGCCGCGTGGATCCGAGCGCGCCTGAGCACGCCTCTGCCGCCCGGAGACGCTCCGGTACTCGGGCCGGGCGATCCGCAGGCGCTCTTTCGCGGCGGGCTGGCTCCCGATGGCGTCGTCGTCGGTAGCGAGTCGCTCGGACCCGACGCGCCCTTCCACCCGTTCGGGCCGCACGAGGAGCAGCAGGACTTCTTCCTTCGGATCGACGAGCCGTTCATGCGCGCCGCCGCCGACGTCGAGCTCGCCGTCGAGCTCGACGCCCCGGGCCAGGGCTCGACCGATCTCGTGCTCCTCTGGCAATTCTGGAACGGCAAGAAGTGGCAGATCCTGGGTAGATCGAGCCCGGAGCAAGAAAACGCCGGGGGCCAATCCCTGTCGCTCTTCGACCGGACCCGCGCCTTGAGCTCCGGCGGCAGGGTCAGCTTCCGCTCCCCGGACACCTGGCGTCCGACCACCGTCGGAAACCTCGAGGGCTACTGGCTGCGGGTCTCGGTCGAGCACGGCAACTACGGCATCGGCGAGGCGCTGCGGCCGCCCCGGATCGCGAGCCTGGTGGCCAGCTACGCGTGGGAGCTGCCGCGGCTGGACAAGGTAGCGGTCGAGGCGCAGGTCGTGCGCCAGGATCTGCAGCCGGAGAAGCTCTTCACCAACGCCACCGAGATCGACCCGGCGAAGGACTTCTACCCTTTCGGCGAGCAGCCGCGCTTCAACGACACCCTCTACATCGGCCCCCACGAGGCATTCTCGATGGGCTCGGGCACGATTTCCCTCTCGGTGGAGCTCAGCTCGCCGCCGCCGATCAAGGTGAACGCCTCCCGAGATCTCGAGCTGATCTGGGAGGCGCGCAGCGGCGACCGATGGGTCCAGGTGGGGCGCTCGAGCCCCAGGAGCTCCCAGGTGGGGCCCACGCCGACCGGCCGCCCGTTCGATGACCACACGCTCGCGTTCACGAGGCCCGGCAAGATCGACTTCCAGCTGCCGGCCGAGGTCTCCGAGGCGACCGTCAACGGCCAGACCGGCTACTGGGTCCGGGTGCGCATCATCAAGGGCGACTACGGCAAGGAGGCGACCTACGTCAAGAAGGGCTCCGGAGACTCGGAGCGATACGAGCTGGTGCCCGCCACCTTCGGACCCCCGTCGATCGCCGAGCTCCTGATCACCTACGGCCACGCGCCCAGGGGCGCGGCCAGGCGGTGCCTGAGAGTGAGCGACTTCGGGGCGGTGGAGATGACCCCCGGCTTCGCGCCCTTCGTCCCGATGCGCGACGCACACCCGGCCCTCTACGTCGGCTTCGACCGTCCCTTCGCCAACCGCGCGGTCACGCTCTTCAGCAACGTCGAGCGTGCCCTCTACACCGGCGAGGAATCACGACCGGGCGGCGAGTCGCGGCACAAGCCGCAGCGGGTCACCTGGGAATACAGCGGGCCGAACGGCTGGACGGCACTCGGGGCGCAGGACGAGACGGCGGGCTTCACCCTGCGCGGCACCACCAGCTTCCTCGGGCCGGCGGACTTCGCCGCGCGCACCGAGTTCGGCCGCGAGCGCCACTGGATCCGTGCCCGCTTGCGGAGCGGCGAGGCCGGCGTCGCGAGCGAGCTGCGCTCGATCCTCCTCAACACGACCTGGGCGATACAGGCGACGACGGTCGGCGACGAGATCGTCGGCTCCGGTACCGGCAAGCCGGACCTCCGGCTGTCGCTGGCCTCGGCGCCGGTCCTACCGGGAGAGACGATCGAGGTGCGCGAGGTCGGCGCTCCGAGCGACGCGGGGGCCGAGGAGGCGCTCGAGTCGTGGGTGCGCTGGAGCCCGGTCGCCGACTTTCACACCTCGGGACCCGGCGACCGCCACTACCTGCTCGATCACGTGACCGGCATCGTGCGCTTCGGCGACGGCAAGCGCGGGGCGGCGCCGCCGCTCGGGCTCAACAACATTCGGGCCGGCTACCGCACCGGCGGCGGCGTGCGCGGCAACCTGCCGGCGGCGAGCGTCGTCGAGCTCAAATCGGCCGTGCCCTACATCGACTCGGTCGTCCAGCCGGCGCCCGCCCAGGGTGGCTCCGACGCCGAGACGCTCGACCAGGTGCGCGAGCGCGGTCCCAGGCTGCTACGCCATCGCAACCGCGCGGTCACCTTCCAGGACTACGAGGATCTCGCCCATCAGTCGTCGCCCGACGTGGCGCGCGCCCGAGCGATCCCCGCGCGGCAGCCGAGCGAAGGCGGGCGCATCGGGCTGGTCATCGTGCCGCGCAGCGGCGGAGACCGGCCCGATCCGTCGCTCGGACTGGTCCGGCGCGTGGAGGAGTATGTCCGCGGCCGGGCGGCGCCGGCCGTCGACCTCTGGGTCGCCGGACCCGACTGGGTCCGGGTCGACGTCAGCGCCGACCTGGTTCCGGAGTCCCTCGAGGGGCTCGAGGCGGTCGAGATCGAGGCCCACGCGGCGTTGCGTCGCTTCCTCCACCCGCTCACCGGCGGCTTCGACGGACGCGGGCGACCCTTCGGCCGGCCGCCGCACCTTTCGGACCTCTACGTGCTGCTCGAGTCTATTTCGGGGGTCGACCACGTCGACCGGCTGAGCCTCGAACAGGATCCACCGGAGCCCCGGCCGGATCGCTTTCTGACCTACTCGGGCAGCCACGTCGTCAACCTGATCGCCGGGGAGGCGGACTGACATGCCGATTCCCGTCCCGATACTCGACGATCGCACCTTCGACGACCTGGTCGAGGAAGCGCTCTCGCGGATCCCCGCGCTGGCGCCGGAGTGGACCGATCACAACGAGTCGGACCCCGGCATCACCCTGATCGAGCTCTTCGCCTGGCTCACCGAGCAGCTCCTCTACCGCGTCGACCGGATTCCGGCCGCCAATGAGGAGGTCTTCCTGCGGCTGCTGAACGGCCCCGACTGGAGCTCGACCGGCGACCGCGAAGAGGACGTGCGGCGCACGATCCGGGCGCTTCGCGAGCAGTACCGCGCGGTCACTCCGGACGACTTCGAATATCTGGCGATTCGTCAGTGGCCCCGGACCGACAGCGCGGCGGCGCTGATCGGGACTCACGGCGAACCGGCGCGCATCCTGCGCGCGCGTTGCGTGGCCGAAGTCGATCTCGAGCTCCAGCCCGACGGGCTCGAGCCGGCGCCCGGCCACGTCAGCCTGATCGTGGTGCCGGCCGGGGCCGCGGCGGAAGCGCCGCCGCCCCAGGAGCTGCTCGACGGGCTCGAGGCCTGGCTCGACGAGCGCCGGCTCCTGACCACTCGACTCCACGTCGTCGGACCGCGCTACGCGGCCGTACGGCTGGCACGCGCGACGCTCAACATTCACGAGGACGCCCGCGCCGATCAGGTAGGAGCCGAGGCCGTCGACGCTCTGCGCGATCG
>JAHEKO010000186.1 GCA_024638355.1 Acidobacteriota bacterium | reverse complement strand
GCGCCGCAGCCGGTGGTCAAGGAGACCCACTTCCCGACCACCCTGGCCGACCGGGCCCTGGTGCTGTGCGACGACGTGCTCTACACCGGACGAACCATCCGCGCGGCGATGGACGCGCTGATCGACTTCGGCCGGCCGCGGGTCATCCGGCTCGCCGTCCTCGTCGACCGCGGCCGGCGGGAGCTGCCGATCCATGCGGACGTCGTGGGCAAGAGGGTCGACACCCGCGAGAACGAGATGGTCGACGTGCGCTTCGACGTGACCGACGGCGAGGACGAGGTCGTCCTCCTGGAGAAGCCGGCTACATGACCGACAGCCCGTGGACGCGGAAAGATCTGCTCGGCATCGCGGATCTTTCCGCGGAGGAGATCGAGCACGTTCTCGATACCGCCGAATCGTTCCGCGAGGTCTCCGACCGGCCGATCAAGAAGGTGCCGACGCTGCGCGGCCGGACCGTCGTGAACCTCTTCTTCGAGGCCTCGACGCGTACGCGCTCGAGCTTCGAGATCGCCGAGAAACGCCTGTCGGCCGACTCGATCAACTTCGCGGCCAAGAGCTCGGGCCTGCTCAAGGGGGAGAGCCTGGTCGACACCGCTCTCAACCTGCAGGCGATGGCTCCCGACCTGATCGTCATCCGGCACGGCCACCCCGGGGTGCCGCACATGCTCGCCCGGCGGGTCGAGGCCGGGGTCATCAACGCCGGCGACGGCGCGCACGAGCATCCGACGCAGGCGCTGCTCGACGCCCTCACCATCCGCCAGCACAAGAAACGGTTCGAGGGGCTCAAGGTCTCGATCGTCGGCGACATCGAGCACAGCCGCGTGGTGCGCTCGAACGTGCTGCTGCTCGGCAAGCTCGGCGCCGAGGTCACGGTGGCGGGTCCGCGGACGCTGATGCCGGTCGACATGGAGTCGTACGGCGTGCGGGTCGTGCATTCGATCGAGGAGGCGGTCCGCGGCGCCGACGTGGTGATGATGCTGCGCGTTCAGCTCGAGCGCGGCGCGCGGATGGCGTTCCCCTCGACCCGTGAGTACTTCCGGCTGTTCGGGCTCACGCGCGAGCGTCTCAAGGCGGCGAAGCGCGACGTGATCATCATGCATCCGGGGCCGATGAACCGCGGCGTCGAGATCGCCAGCGACGTCGCGGAGGGCCGCTACTCGGTGATCCTCGAGCAGGTCGCGAACGGCGTCGCGATCCGCATGGCGGTGCTCTACCTGCTTTCGGGCGTGCACCAGGAGATTGGCTAGATGCGACTACTGATCAGCGGTGGCCGTCTGATCGATCCGGGCCAGGGCGTCGACGACGAGCTCGACCTCCTGATCGTCGACGGACGGGTGGAGAAGGTCGGCAAGGCTCTCAAGCCGGGCCGCGGCGGCGAGACCCTGGACGCCGAGGGCCTGGTGGTGACGCCCGGCCTGATCGACATCCACGTCCACCTGCGTGAGCCGGGGCAGGAGTACAAGGAGGACATCGCCAGCGGCACCCGCGCCGCCGCCGCGGGCGGCTTCACCGCGGTCGCCTGCATGCCCAACACCTCGCCGCCCTGCGACAACCGCTCGGTGACCGAGCACATCGTGAAGGAAGCGGCGCGCCACGGCTTCGCCCGCGTCTATCCGATCGGCGCCATCAGCAAGGGGCAGAAGGGCGAGGAGCTGGCGGAGGTCGGAGATATGGTCGGTGCCGGCGTGGTGGCCATCTCGGATGACGGCTTCCCGGTCATGAGCCCCGAGCTGATGCGGCGCGCGCTGCTCTATGCGCGGCACTTCGACGTGCCGGTAATCCAGCACGCCGAGGACCTCGGCCTCGGTACCGACGGCGTGATGCACGAGGGCGAGTGGTCGACGCGCCTCGGCCTGCCGGGTCTGCCGGGCGCCGCCGAGGACCTGATGGTGGCGCGTGACCTGCGGCTTCTCGAAGAGACCGGAGGGCGCTACCACGTCGCCCACCTGTCGACCGCCCACAGCCTCGAGCTGGTGCGCGACGCCAAGGCTCGGGGACTGGGAGCGACCTGCGAGGTGACCCCCCATCATCTGCTCCTGACCGATCGCGAGGTCCACGACAGCGGCTTCTCGACCCACACCAAGATGAAGCCGCCGCTACGCAGCGAGGACGACCGCCAGGCGCTCCTCGCCGGGATCGCCGACGGCACCATCGACGCCATCGCCAGCGACCACGCGCCCCATCACGCCGACGAGAAGGACGTGCAGTTCAGCCTGGCGCCGTTCGGCATCGTCGGGTTGGAGACGACTCTCGGTCTCTGCCTCGATCGGCTGGTTCGTCCCGGCCTGATCGAACTGCCGCGGCTGGTCGAACTGCTGTCGACCGGGCCCGCGCGCGCTCTGGGGATTGCGGGCGGGCGGCTCGCCCCGGGCGACGTGGCGGACGTCACCCTGTTCTCCACCAAGCGGCAGATGACCGTCAGCCCTGCGCGCTTCGAGAGCAAGGGCCGCAACACCCCGTTCGCCGGCTGGAAGCTGCGCGGCCGCCCCGTCGCGACCCTGATCGCCGGGCGCCGGGTGGAGCTCGGGTGAGCGCGAGATCGATTCTCGAGGTCGCCGAGGCCGCGGCGCAGGCCGGCGCCCGCGTGCTGCGAGAGCGCTACCGCGACAGCTCGCTCGAAGCCGAGGTCAAGGCCGAGTACGACTACGTCTCAGCCGCCGACCGCGACAGCGAGGCGGCGATTCTGGAGTTGGTGCGCGGTGCCTTTCCCGAGCACGAGATTCTCGCCGAGGAGTCGGGGCGGTTGGGAGCGTCGGGCGCCGAGTACGAGTGGCTGATCGATCCGCTCGACGGCACCTCGAACTTCCTGCAGGGCGTGCCGGTCTTCGCCGTGTCGATCGCCTGCCGCAGGCGGGGGCGCACCGAGGTCGGGGTGGTGCTCGATCCGCTGCGCGACACGCTCTTCACGGCGACGCGGGACGGCGGCGCCTTCATGAACGGTCGCCCGATGCGGGTCTCCGCGCGCGCCGGCGTCGAGGGCTCGTTCCTGGCCACCGGCTATCCCTTCCGGGCGCGGGCCGCGCTCGACGTCTATCTCGACGTCTTCCGCGATGCCTTCCTACGAGCCCGCGGGCTGCGCCGCTGCGGCGCGGCGGCGCTCGACCTCGCCTACACCGCCTGCGGGAGCTTCGACGGCTTCTTCGAGTTCCGGCTGTCGCCCTGGGACATTGCGGCGGGCGCGCTGCTGATCGAGGAGGCGGGCGGCCGGGTGACCGATCTCGACGGGGGAGAGCGCTACCTCGAGACCGGGAACGTGGTCGCGGGGGCCCCCGGGGTCCACCGGGAGCTGGCCGAGCTGATCGCCCGGCACGCCTCCGAAGAGCGCATCGACGAGCTTGTGCCCGGCGCCACAGGGCAGCCCGCCGGCGCGTGTTAGCCTGCCTCCAAAGGCATGTCTGAGCCGCCGACAGCCAAGCGGAAAGCCGCTCCGTTTCTCGAGATCCAGATTCATCCGAGCCACATCCGCCGGGGCGTCTGGTACTTCTTCCTGAGCCGCCGCCAGGTGGTGGTGAGCGTGTCGGCGGCGGTGCTGGTGGTGCTCTTCATCCTGCTCAACGCGGTCGCGGCGCCGCGCATTCTGGGTGACCTGTGGAGCCGGGGCACCTACCGCGAGATGATCGCGCTGCGCCAGCAGCACGGCGAGCGGCTTCAATCGCTGGTTCGGAATCTCGGCGAGCTGCGCGAGCGCACCGACGACCTGCGGCTGCGGATGAACCGGATCTTCGTCGCCTACGGCCTGAGCAGCGAGGAGTCGATCGGCCAGGGCGGGTTTCCGTTCGAGGCGCCCGAGGTGCCGCAGTCGATCTATTCTCGGCAGATCCAGCGCGGCATGATGCTGCGCTCGCGCGTCGACGAGCAGCTGCGGGTTCTGGACACCTTCGTCAGCGAGGTGCAGAGCTTCGAAGAGGCGCACGGCGACCAGGTGCTGACGACGCCTTCGCTGTCGCCGTTGCGCTCCGAGAGCTTCGTGCTGACCAGCCCGTTCGGCACCCGGCGCAGCCCGTTCACCAAGCAGATCGACTTCCACCCGGGTATCGACATGGCGGCACAGGTGGGCACGCCGATCTACGCGCCGGCCGACGGCAAGGTGGTCTTCGCCGGCCGCATGTCGCTGCGCCAGAGCGTCGCCTGGTGGCGCTACGGCAACCTGGTGGCGATCCGCAACGGCGACCGGTTCATTACCCTGTTCGGGCACTGCGACGAGGTGCTCGTCCGCAGCGGCCGGAACGTCAAGCAGGGCGAGCTGATCGCCAGGGTCGGCAACACCGGCTGGAGCACCAGCCCGCACCTCCACTACGAGGTCCGGGCGCGCAACGACGAGGGGGAGTTCGAGCCGGTCGATCCGCGGATCTATATCCTCGATCACCGCTGGCGAGACGAGGAGCAGCTGCTGGTGCGGGCGCGGCGAGCGCCCGAGCATCGCAATTTCGAGCCGCTGCCGAGGATCATCGGACGCTAGGACGAGGGAGCCATCATGGGACTGGGGGACAAGGTAGTGGCGAAGATGGGCGGCAGCACGGACAGCCCGACCATGATCATCCCCAAGGGGACCGACATCCAGGTCGACGTGCACGGCCAGCTGTCGATTCGCACGCCCGGGAACCTGGTCATCCAGAACTCGGGCCACTACGCCAATCTGGAGTCGGTCAACGGCTCCATTCGGATCGAGCCCCACGCCGACGTCGAAGCGGTGAGCGTGAAGTGCGCGCAGACCTGTTTCGTCGAGGGCAGCCTGACGGCCTGGCGGGTCACCGCCCAGGCGATCCACCTCGAGGACGCCGCCAAGGCGAACATCGTCCTGCAGGAGACCGAACGGGTAGAGGTCGGCGGAGACGCCCGCCTGGTCGGGAACTTCGCTTCCGAGAAGGAGCTCTTCTACCTCTTCTCGCGCTTCGCCAACGAGCTGCGCTCGCTGCCGGTCTTCGCCGAGCGCCGGCGCGGCGCGGCGGAGCTCAAGGCGGACGACGGCCCCGAGAATCTCCTCTCCGAAGGCGCCGCGGAGGACGCCGAGGAGCCGCCCGAGCCCCCGCCGCCGGCGCGAGAGCCCCGTCGCAAGCCGGCCAGCGCCGAGCTCGCCGACCCGCTCTTCTACTCGCTGGTGATCCTCGAGCGCGAGTTCGCCCGGCCCAGCTACGGCCCGACCTCGCGCAAGATGATCGAGGAGCTGATCCGCCTCCTGCGCGAGCGCGACCTCGAGGGGCTCGCGGTCAGCTACCAGACGCTCTTCGGCAAGATCGTCGAGCCCGGTAAGGACCTGCAGCGGGTGTTTCGAGCGATGCAGGGCTACTTTCGCGGCTAGCGCGACGCGGCTGGTATCATTGCGAGTGTGGTCGCTCCCGCGGGGCCTCCCGCTTCTCGCCCCGACCATCGCCTGGGCTGCCCTGGGAATCGCCGCCGCTCTGCCGCAGATCGGGTGCGCGCACGAGGAGCCACGTGAGGAGCCGGCTACCGCGAGAGCGGAGGGCTACCCCTCCGGGGACGCGGACGAAATGACCGAGCTACTGCTCTTCTCCTCGGACTTCGAAGCGGCGAAGGCCGAGCTCGAGGCGGCGGGGGCCAGCATCACCCACCGGCTCGGGGATCGGATCTTCGTCGCCCGCCTGCCGGAGGGGCTCGACGTTCGCTCGAGCGATCTCGTGAGCGCGGAGGTTCCCGCCGACGTCGACGAAGCCGAGCGCATCGTGATCGAAGCCTGGCGTAGCCGCGGCCTCAAGGAGAACGCGCGCGAGGCGGAAGCCGCCGAGGGTCTCGCCTGGGACGCCGAGGGCCGCGAGCCCCCGGGCTGAGCCACCCATCCACCAAGGGCGGGTAGCGGGTCGGTGGGTTTTCGCCCGGGTCAGCCGGGGCCCGGCTGCCACGCGGGTATCCCGCCGCTGCTCGGGCCGCGACCGCGCGGCCCCTGAGCCCTCCCGCGCTGCCTAGCCACGACCCGAAAGCGCTTCAGCTTGACACTACGAGGGGCGGAGGTTAATCTTTTCGCAAGTTTCTTCTTTATAGCTGTGCGCGCGACCCTTTCGGTCGCGCACCCCAAGGGAGGTGGCGATGAGCGATCTTGGTCGTCCGAAGTTGGTATTCACTCGGAAGTTCGAAGGCACCGTCAAGGAGGTCGAATCGGTCGGCGGCCAGGTTCTTCACCGGCTGACCGCCGGAATGGCGGTCATCGCGCTGCCGCCCTCCGCCAAGCTCAGCGAGCTCAAGACCTGCTCCACCAAGAAGCCGGCCAAGATGAAGGCGGACGACAAGATCGTCTACGACGCCTGGCGGGCGACCCAAGCGCACCGCGGAACCGGCGAGAGGTCGCTGATGACCCGTTCGGCGAAGGACGATCTGAGCTGGGACGAAGCCGGCCTGACCGCCCACGGCGAATACGACCCGGGTAAACCGCAGGCGCGATCGCGCGGCATCGGCACTTCGAGATCGACGGGCATTCCGACCAGCCTCTACCTCACCGGCAGGGTAGCGGTCGGCGTGATCGTCGTTTCCGGCGAAGACTGGCACCAGATTCCGGGCAAGCTGAAGCACGTCTCCGTGGCCGAGGACGGCACCGTCTGGGGGGTCAACTCGAGCGACAACATCTACCGGCGCGTCGGCAGCTCCTGGCAGCGGATCGCCGGCAAGCTCAAGCAGATCTCGGTGGGTAGTGCGTCCAAGGTCTGGGGGGTCAACTCGAGCGACAACATCTACCGGCGGGTGGGCAACTCGTGGCAGCGGGTGCCCGGCAAGCTCAAGCACGTTTCGGTCGCCAGCGACGGCACGGTGTGGGGCGTGAACGCGAGCGACAACATCTACCGGCGGGTGGGCAGCGGGTGGCAGCGGGTCGCGGGCAAGCTCAAGCAGATCTCGGTCGGCAGCTCGTCCAAGGTCTGGGGGGTCAACTCGGCCAACAACATCTACCAGCGGGTGGGCAGCAGCTGGAAGAGGATCTCGGGCAAGCTCAAGTACGTCTCCGTGGCGAAGGATGGAGCGGTCTTCGGCGTCAACTCCTCGGACGTCATCTATCGCCGGGCGGGCAACGCCTGGGCGTCGATGCCGGGCCGCCTCAAGCAGATCTCGACGGCCGGGCTGAACAAGCTCTGGGGCGTCAACAGCGCCGACAACATCTACACCGGAACGAGCGCGTCGGGCCTCAATCTCAGCACCAGCCAGAAGGTCAAGATCGTGCAGGAGGTCCAGGAGGGCCTCAACTTCCTGACCACCGCGAACCCGAGCGCCAAGGTCTCCTTTCATTACGACTTCAAGTTCGTCCAGGTCGACGCCACGCCGGGCCCCGATCCGTCGATCAGCAACGCCTACGCCAGCTACGAGGATGGCTGGCGCAACGCGGTGATGAAGAAGCTCGGCTACGCCGGCACCTACAACGGCGTCGTCGACTACGTGAAGAAGATCAAGAGCAACTTGAATACCGATTGGGCCTATGC
>JAHEKO010000185.1 GCA_024638355.1 Acidobacteriota bacterium | reverse complement strand
GGGCCGGGAAGAAGCCGGCGAGTAAGCCGATCGAGCCCAGAATGGCGGTGGTGATGAGCGCGACCTGCGGCGAGATCGTCGGGTCGCCGACATAGTCGGTCAGGCCGAACGAGGGGAAGACGGCGCAGATCGACCAGGCGATGCCCAGCCCGATCGCGCCGCCGACGGCGGTGATCAGTAGCGTCTCGAACAGGAACTGCCCGAGGACGTAACGCCGCTTCGCGCCGAGCGCCATCTTGATGCCGATCTCCTTGGTGCGCTCCTCGACGACGACGTTCATGATGTTCGAGACGCCGATGCCGCCGACCACCAGGGTCAGGGCGCCGACGATGCCGAGGAAGAGCCGAAAGCCCAGAAAGAAGGCGTCGAGGAACACCAGCATCTCGGTGGTGTCCCACATCAGCACCGCCTCCTTGTCGGAGGGATCGAAGCGGTACTTGCGCGCGAGGGTCGCGATCACGCCCTCCTTGGCGACTTCGACGTCTTCGATCTCGGCCACCTGGAAGACGAAGTTCTCGAGGTACTCCTCGCCGTACATCGCCTGGTAGGTCGAGAGCGGTATCGTCGCCTTGTCCTCGTCGCGGCCCGAGTAGTTCGAGTCCTGGGTCTTGCGCTTCATGACGCCGACCACCAGGAAGGGAACGCCGTCGAAATAGACGTGCTTGCCGACCGCCTCGTCGACGCCGAAAAGGTTCTCCTTGAGCTGGTCGCCGATGAAGACCACCCGCCGCTTGCTGCCCATGTCGATCGGGTTGAGGTAGCGACCGCCCATCTCGGAGATCATGTTGCGCATGGCGGCGAACTCGACGTTGGCGCCGACGATCTGGGGCGCGACCGTCTCGCGGCCCGCGCGCAGCCGGGTGCCGCTGTCGGACAGCTCGCCGCTGATCCGCGCCACCTGCGGCACCTGCTCCCGGATCAGCTCCATGTCCTCGTCGGTGACCCGCACCCGGCGACCGTGCGGCAGCCCCTGCCAGTCCTTGCTGGTACGCACCGGCCAGCAGATCACGATGTTCTCGCCCAGCCCCTTGAAGTTGATCCCGATCTGCCGGTGAAAGCCTTCGCCGAAGGCGAGCAGCAGGGTGACCGAGGCGGTACCCCAGATGATGCCGAAGACGGTCAGGAACGTCCGCAGCTTCTGGCTCAGAAGATCGGAGAAGAACTGCCGGAGATAGTTGCGGAGATACAAGCGCCTACCTCAGCTTTCCCGCGGCCCATCCGATCAAGCGATCTCCTTCGGCGGCCGCTCCACCACCTCGTCGCCCTCTTCCAGACCGGCGACGATCTCCACGTTAATGCCGTCGCTCAAGCCGATCTCCACCTCGCGCCGCTCGGGCTCGGCCTCCGGGCCCGCCCCCGCCACCTCGACGAAGGTCTTGTCGTCCTCGAACAGGAGAAGCCGCTCGGGCAGGATGTGCACGTCGGCCTTCTCCTGGATGATGATGTTGGCGTTGGCCGAATAGCCGGCGCGCAGCACGGCGCCGGCGCGGTCCTCGATCTCGACCTCGACGTCGAAGAGGGTCGCGCCCTCGTCCTCCTTGGCCTTGGGAGCGATCATCCGCAGCCTGCCGGTGACGGCGGCGGCGGGGAGCGCGCCGATCTCGATCCGCACCGGCAGCCCCTCTTCGAGCTTACCGACGTCGATCTCGTCCACCGTGCCCTTGAAGATCAGCAGTTCCATGTTGGCGATGGTCATCAGCGGCGTGCCTTCCTGGAAGGTGGTCAGCGGCACGACCGGATCGCCGGGATCGACCAGCCGCTCGAGAAGGGTCCCGGCGGCGGGCGCGCGGATGATCGAATCGACCCCTCCGGTGGCCTTCTTGATCTTGCCCTCGCGCAGCAGGGCCAGCCGCTCCCGCGACAGCTCGAGCTGGATCCGGGTCTGCTCGAACCCCTCCTGGGCCGCGTCCATCTGATCGCGCGCCGAAAGGCCGGCTTCGAAAATGCGCTCCTCCCGCTCGAAATCGGCGCGCGCCCGCTTGTGTGTCACCTCGGCCAGCTCGACGTTGCGCTCGCCCTCGGTGAGCTGAAGCGGCGTCGGATCGGGGATGATCGTCACCAGGGGCTGTCCCACCCTTACCGGATCGCCGACCTTGACGAAGCAGTCCTTGACGATGCCCGAGATCTGCGACTTCACCGAGATCTCCTCTTCGGGCACGATCTGGCCGGTCGCCAGCGCTTTGTCGACGATGGTGCCGCGCTCGACCGCCACCAGCGTCAGCCCGCCGCCGTCGGCGTCGCCCTTCTGCATCGCCCGCACCAGACCGAACGCGGCGGCACCCAGTACGACGATCGTGAGGACGATCTTCAACAGCTTCTTCATTCGCGAGTCCCCCGTTGTCTCTTGATCCTACGCCAGGGGCGACGGTGAAGTTTCAGGGGCTCCCTCGAGAACGACGAAGGGAGCAGCCTTTCGGCTGCTCCCCCAAGGAGGTCGGGCACGAGCCCGACGTACGGCGCTCGCCGGAGTGCTCAGATGAAGAGCAGGTGAGCGCCGGCGCTCTTGTCGTAGAAGTCCATCGCCGACAGCACGCCGTCGACCTGCGGGATCAAGTCGCTGGTCTCGAGCTTGAACATGTCCATCGCCATCCGGCAGGCGTAGATGTTCGCGCCGCTGTCGCTCAGGATCTCGAGCATCTCGCGGACCGGCGGGATGTCGAGCTTCTCCATCTCCTTCTTCATCATCGACGTGGCCATCGACTCCATCCCCGGCAGGCCGCCGACCATCGTCGGGATATGCATCGACGGGTTGCCCACGGTCGCGACGTGGAGCTTGTCGAGCTTCTTCTCGGTGATGACGTCCAGTCCCCAGAAGGTGAAGAAGAGGGTCGCTTCGATGCCGCTCATCCGCGCCGCGTTGGCGAGGATCAGGCCGGGATAGGCCATGTCGAGCGTGCCTTTGGAGCAGATGATGCTGATGTGCTGGATCGGCTCGGGCTTCGTCTCTTCGACGGCCGGAGTCGCCGTGACCTCGGGTCGTTCGATTGTCGCTGTGGTCATCTCTGTCTCCTCTCGAATCTAGATGCAGCCCTGCGGCTTGGGGAGGCCGGCGATCTTCGCCGCCAGCTTGCCCGGGCCCTTGGGGAAGAGCTGGTAGAGCTCCTTCATGTTGACGCCCGAGAGCTTCGAGATCCGGCGCAGGCCCGGGGGCTGCCCCTGCTGGGCCGCGTCCTCGCGGCAGAAGGTGAGGACCGTCCAGTGCTTGTCGGTCAGCGGGCCGACGCCCGCCTCCTCGGCAAGCTGCTGGGCGACATCCGGCGTCCACTGCGAGCTGTCCAGCAGGAAGCCCTCTTCGTTGCGATCGACGGCTTGAATGGTGAGTTCGGCGGTGGTCATGGGTCGGTCTCCTTCCGTTCTAGGCCGCCTCGGCGGCCATCTCTGTTCTCTTTCCCGTCATGGACATGTGATTCGGCACCGGGAACGGCAGGCCCGGCAGCAGGACGTTCCAGTACGCCCAGCGGAAGGCCAGCTTCCCCAGATGGTTGATGCGGGTCTCCTTGAGCAGCGACATCGGGCCGAGCACCGGTAGCGGATAGGTCCCCGGCAGCGGCTCGACGTCGTAGTTGAAGTCGATCAGCATGGCCTTGCCGAAGCCGCTCTCGACGAAGCAGTTGGCGTGGCCGTCGAAGCCCTCGATCAGGCTCCGGCCCTGCGTCGCCCGCAGCAGGTTCTCGGTCAGGACGTGACCTTCGAAGTGCGCCACCGAGCCGGCCTTCGAGGTGGCCAGGTCGGTCGCGTCGCCGACGACGAAGATGTGGTCGTCGGCCTTCGACAGCAGGGTGTTGGGATGGGTCGGCACGAAGCCGAGCTCGTCGCCCAGGCCCGACGCCTCGATCATCGACGCGCCCATGTGGGTCGGCACGGTCACCAGCAGGTCGTACGCGATCTCGCGATCGTCGTACGAGCGCAGGATCCGGGCCTCGCCATCGAGCTCGCCGGCGTTGAACTCGGCTTCGACGCGAATGCCCTTCTCGTCGAGCATCGAGCCCAGGATCCGGGAGGCGACCGGTCGAGTGAAGGCGCCGTCCAGCGGCGTGGCGTAAACGAGCTCGACGTCGGCGCGATTGCCCTTGCGGGTGAAGTACTCGTCGGCGAGGAAGGCGAACTCGAGAGGCGCCACCGGGCACTTGATGGGCATCTCGACCACGTTCACCACCAGCCGGCCGCCTTCGAAGGACTCGAGCGCCGAGCGCAGGCGAGTCGCGCCCTCGAGCGTGTAGAAGTCGAAGACGCTGTCGTACCAGTGATCGCCGAGGAGGCCGGGTGTCTCTTCCGGCCGGATGTGAGACCCGGTGGCGATCACCAGCAGGTCGTAGTCGAGAGTCTTGCCGTCGAGCGCCACCTGGCGCTTGCCGGCGTCGATGCTCTCCACCGTGTCGTGAATCCACTCCACGCCCGGGCTGAAGGTGCGGCGGCGGGGTCGCTGCATGCGTTCGGCGCGCGCACGCCCGAACGGCAGGAAGATCAGGTCGGGCTGAAACAGGTGCTGTTCTTCGGGATCGACGACCGTGACCGCCCAGTCGGCGTCCAGCCGCTTGCGCATGCGATTGGCGACCAGGGTCCCGGCCGTCCCGGCTCCGAGGATCAAGAGTCTTTTCATTCGGTTTCGAGCTCCTTGGTTTCAGGCTTCATTCGCGTACTCGATAGAGCGAAAGGCGTGCCAGGAACTCAAGTTGCTGGAAACATTGAGCTTATCTAGATTCCAGGTCGCTAGAAGGGGCCTTCTGAAACGCCTTGTTGCAACACGGCGTTGCAACAAATGCAACGTCGGGCGCGGCTCAGCGGGCCGACTGGCGCGCCAGGCCGAGCTCGCGCATCCGGCGCCAGAGGGTCGTGCGGCTGATGCCCAGGGCGGCGGCGGCGTCCTGCCGGCGCCAGCCGTTCGCGTCGAGCACCGCGCGCAGAGCGGCGGCCTCCGCGCTCTCCTCGCCGTCGACGCCCGCGGAAGGGCCCGGCGCGGCCGGCGGCTCCGCCTGGCGAGACCGCGGCTCGGCGGAGATCTCGGGAGGCAGGTCGCTCGCGTGAATCGTGTCGCCACGGCAGACCGCGAGCGAGAACTCGAGCGCGTTCTCGAGCTCGCGCACGTTGCCGGGCCACCAGTGCCCGAGCATCGCGCGCACCGCGTCGGGCGCCAGCCGGAGCGAGCGACCGTACCGCCCCCCCACTCGCTCCAGGAGATGGCGCGCCAGCGGCTCGATGTCCTCGCGGCGCTGGCGCAACGGCGGCACCTCGATTGGCACCACCCTGAGCCGGTAAAAGAGATCCTCGCGGAACGTACCGTCGGCGCAAGCCTGACGAAGATCGGCATTGGTCGCCGCGATGATGCGCGCGTCCGACCTCCTGGAGGAGCTCTCGCCGACCCGCTCGTAGGTCCGCTCCTGAAGCACCCGCAGCAGCTTGACCTGCAGATGGAGCGGCAGGTCGCCCACCTCGTCCAGGAACAGCGTGCCGCCGGCGGCCAGCTGGAAGCGCCCCTCGCGGTCGCGCACGGCACCGGTGAACGCACCGCGGACGTGGCCGAAGAGCTCGCTCTCGAGCAGCTGATCCGGTATCGCGCCGCAGTTGACCGGCACGAACTTCGCCGACCGGCGCCGCGAATGTACGTGGATGGCGCGCGCGATCAGCTCCTTGCCGGTTCCGCTCTCGCCGGTGATCAACACCGTGGCATCGCTCTCCTCGAGATTCTCGATGAGCTGGAAGATCTTGAGCATCGAGGGCGATCGCGCCATGAGTGAGGCGAAGAGAGTCGGAGCCCCCGCGCCGATCGACTGACTCTCCTCGCTCGGCCGGAGTACCGTCAGGTAGGCGACTCGCGGGTCGCAGCGCGTGCCCGAGGTGTGCAGGAGCGGCGCGCACGAGATCGATACCAACCTCGGCTTGTGGCCCTCGACCTCCAGGGTCGCGCCCCACCCTTCCCGCCGCTCGCCCGCTTCCAGGGCTCGTCGCAAGGTCCCGTCGCGGCCGAAGAGCCCTTCGCCGAGGATCTGTCCCGCGGGCCGGCCCACAAGGCGCTCGGCGACGCCCTCGGCCACCAGCAGATCGAAGCTCTTCGAGGCGTGGACCACGCAGAAGCTCTCGTCGAGGCAGAGGAGCGCGCGGCCAAGAGAGCCGAAGACGACGCTCAGCTCGTCGAGCGGCAGATCCTGTGGAACCTCGCCGGGCGCTCGGCCACCCTCGTCCATCCTGCTTCGAGTTTGCCATATGAGCGCGGGATCCCAAGCGTGCCTGGAGGTCACGAATCGCCGCTTCGCGCTCGGGCTGGAGAGACGCCGGACCCGCCAATCGGCGTCGCAAGGTTGACGCTCAGTGTCACCCGGGTCGGCGTGGGGTGTCAGCCACGACCCCAAAAACGCCCCAAATCGTCCGTTTTGGCCAGGTCTCCGCTGGCACGAGGCGTGCTCCCTGGGAAAGGACGGGAAGGAGTCGCGATCGATGCGGAGACGGACGCACAGAAAGAGCGCCAGAGGATTCACGCTGATCGAGCTGCTGTTGGTGGTGGTGATCATCGGGATCGTGGTCGCGATCATCATCCCCAACCTGATGGACTCGCTGCAGAAGGCCAAACAGCGGCGGACGGTGAACGACGTTCGCGCGGTAGGCAGCGCGTGGTTCTCCTGGGTTACGGATCAGCTATCGGCCGCAGCGGCCGGCCAATCAGCGCAGACCTTCGACCTGAACCTGCTTCCGGAGACGCTCGATCCCAACGATCTGTTCGAGATGCTGCGGCGTGGTGACATGAACTACATCGCCGTGGTGCCGAGTCGCGACGGCTGGGGCGGCGACTACACCTATCTGTGGGCCGGCAACGCGGCCGCGACGCCCACCTTCGGGCTGCGCAGCACGGGCCGCGATCGCGAAGAGGGCCCGACGACGAATCCCTACCCCCTGGGTCCGTTCCCGACCACCCACTACGAGGAAGACATCGTCTGGGTCGACGGAAACTTCATCCGGTTCCCCAGCGGCACCCAGACCGACTAGCGACGAGTCGCCCCTAGGCCGAGGAGCGAGCTTCGCCTGCTCCTGGCGGACGGCGCTAGTCCGAGAGCCGGACCAGGTAGAGGGCCGCCTCGGCCTCGACCTTGGACGGGCGCTCGAAGGCGTGGCTGCCCGCGGACAGCGAGCGCTTCTGCACCACGCGGGCTCCGGAGACGATGTCGAGCCAGCGTAGCTCGTACGTGCCACCGTGGACGTCGGCCACACCGAGCGGCCCGTTGGCTCGATCGGCGTAGACGATGTAGCTCGATCCCGGGTTCGCCAGCACGAAGAGCGTGCCCTCCCTGGCCAGGTCGTCGCGCGGCTCCATGGTGTGGAAATCGGTCGACTCCATGAACTTCCGCAGGCGCCCCATGTCCTTGAGGTCCCTGGGGGGCGTGGTCTCGATGTCCATCTCGAAGGCCATGACGTAGGCTCCGCCCATGGCCACGGCCCAGGACTTCTTGCGCG
>JAHEKO010000184.1:3897-7467 GCA_024638355.1 Acidobacteriota bacterium | reverse complement strand
GAGCCGGTCGAGGTGCGGCTCCCAGGCGGCGTCGCGCACCAGATCGAAGCGGCGCACGTGGTCGAGGCGCCACGGCGTGAAGACCAGCGCGTCGAGATCCTCGAGCGTGAGCCGGGCGCCCGCCTCGGCCAGGAGGGCGAGCATCGCCTGGCGCCCGCGGAAGTCGAGCCGGCTTTCCGGCAAGCCTCCGGTCGAGCCCACGCGCAGCACGACGCCTCCCATGTCGAGCAGCAGACAGCTCTTCATCGCTGGCAGCCCGGACAGTAGAACGTGCTGCGTTGGCTCTGCACGATTCGGCGCACGGTAGCACCGCAGCGCGGGCACCCTTCCCCCTCACGGCCGTACACCGACAGCGAGACCTGGAAGTAGCCGGGCTCTCCCGCTCCGTCGGTGAAGTCGTTCAAGGTCGTGCCCCCCTGCTCGATGGCCGACGCGAGAACGGCGCGCACCGATTCGGCCAGCCGGTCCCAACGGCTCCTCGACACCCTGCCGACCGAGCGACGCGGATGGATGCCGGCGCGGAACAGGGCTTCGCTGGCGTAGATGTTGCCGACACCGACCACCACCCGGCCATCGAGGAGGAAGCTCTTGATCGGCGCGGTGCGGCCGCGAGCGGCGCGGGCGAGACAAGCGCCGTCGAAGTCGGCGCCGAGGGGCTCGACCCCGAGGTGACGGAAGTGCCGATCCGCGTCCAGGCGATCGGTGGCCCGGGCGAACACCAGCCCGAAGCGCCGTGGATCTCGCAACCGGAGCCGCCGCCCCGACTCGAGAAAGAGAGCGAGGTGCTCGTGCAGCTGCCGCGGGGCACGCGACGGCACCAGGGTGAAGCGGCCGCTCATTCCGAGGTGCACGACCACCGTGACGCCTCCGTCGAGGTCGATGAGGAGGTACTTGGCCCGGCGCCTGAGTCGCTCGATGCGGCGTCCCGCCACGCGCCGTCCCAAACCGCGGCTGACCGGCTCGCGCAGCGACCGGTTCCAGGTGCGGACGCGTTCGATCCGCTCGCCGACCACGACCGGCTCGAGGCTGGAGCGCAGCACCTCGACCTCCGGCAGCTCGGGCATGGTGCGATTGTAGCCATTCGATCGGCACTTGACAGATCCGCCCTCGATGGTGAAAATAAGGCGTAAATGCAGCCGGCCACCCTCTCCCTCTTCCCCGAGCTCCCGCCGATCTCCCGGCCCGACCCCGACGCTCAGGCGGTACGGCGGCGCGACGGCGTCGACTACTACGAGCTCGCCGTGCGCCGGATCCTCCACCGCACGAAAGCCGGCGCGAGGCCTTTCAGCCGCACCCTCAACCCGTACCGGGGCTGTGAGTTCGGCTACGCCTTCAGCTACGCGCGCTACACCCATGGCTTCTTCGAGCTCGACCTCCGGCGCGACCTGGAGCGCAAGGTCTTCGTCAAGCGCAATGCGGCTCGCTTGTTGGAACGGGAGCTGCGACGCTGCGACCTGAGGGGCGAGCGGATCGCCATCGGCACCGTGAGCGACCCCTACCAGCCGGCCGAGCGGCTCTACCGCGTGACGCAGTCGGTTCTGGAGACCTTCGAGCGGGCCGAGGGACTGGACATCTCGATCACGACCCGCTCGCCATTGATCCTTCGCGACCTGGAGCTGCTCACCCGGCTCGACGTTCGCCATTCGGTCACCGTGAACATCTCGATCGCGACTCTGGATCCGGCGACCGCTCGCAAGACCGAGCCGCGGGCTCCGGCTCCCGAAGCCCGGCTGCGCGCCGTGCGCAAGCTGTCCGCAGAGGGCCTCGCGACCCGGGTCTTCTGCATGCCGATCCTGCCCGGAATCAACTCGACCGAAGGCCAGCTCCGTCCGCTCTTCGAGGCCGCGGTCGAGCACGAGGCCGAGGACGTGATCGGCGATCCGCTCGTGCTGCGGCCGGGAGGCCGCAAGCGCTTCTGGCCCTGGCTCGAGAGCAAGTATCCGCAGCTCGTACCCCGCTACCAGGCGCTCTATGGCGACGCCGACTCCCTGTCCGGCTTTCGGAGGGAGAGGCTGATGGCGCCTTTCGAGGCGCTCCGCCTCGCCTACGGGTTCCCGCGGCGCACCGCCGGGCGCGGTTGAGGCGGCAGCCGAGCTCGACCCACCCGGCCGGGTGTTCTACGCGCCCTTTCTCTGAGCCAGTCTGAAGTGTGTCCGCTCCGAGCGCGAGGCGCGCCCACCGGGCCCTCCTGGCGACCCTCGCCGGCCTGACGCTTTTCAGCTGCCAGCCCCGGGAGCCCGGCCCCGCGACCGTCGCCCCGGCGACTCCGATCGTTCTGATCTCGATCGACACGCTGCGCTCCGACCACCTGCCGGCGTACGGATACGACGGCGTCGATACGCCCGCCATCGACCGGCTGCGGGCGGCGGGAGTCCTGTTCGAGCACGCCTACTCGCCGGCGCCGCTCACGCTGCCGGCCCACGCCTCGCTCTTCACCGGGGCCCTGCCGCCGCGGCACCGGGTCCGGGACAACATCGGCTACACGCTCGACGGCTCGCTCCCGACCCTCGCGGAGCGGCTCCGGGACCTCGGCTACCGCACCGGCGCCGCGGTCTCGGCCTTCGTCCTGCGTCACCAGACCGGCATCGGCCGCGGCTTCGAGCGCTTCGACGACGAGCTCTCGTGGAGCGGCTTCGCGGTGATGGCCGACGTGCAGCGGTCCGGACTCGACACCGTCGCGGCGATGCGCGGCTGGCTCGAGGAGGTCTCGGCCGAGCCTTTCTTCCTGTTCGTCCACCTCTACGAGCCCCACGCGCCCTACGTGCCGCCCGAGCCCTTCGCGACCGCCACCGCCCTCGCCTACGACGGCGAGATCGCCGCTGCCGATCACGCCGTCGGCGCGCTCCTCGCCCAGCTCGACGAGCTCGATCTGTTCGACAGGTCGATCCTCCTGCTGACCTCCGATCACGGCGAAGGGCTCGGCGACCACGGCGAGGCCGAGCACGGAGTGCTGCTCTACCGCGAGAGCCTCCAGGTGCCGCTGATCCTGAAACTGCCGTTCGCCGCCAGCGCCGGCGCGATCGTCGAGACGCCGGTGCAGCTGGGCGACGTGCCCGTGACGCTCCTCGCCCAGCTCGGGGCGCCGGTGCCGGAGACGATGACCGGCGACTCCCTCGTCGATCTGATCGGTCGCGAGGCGCCGGCGCGCGCCCTCTACTCCGAGACCTACTACCCTCGACTTCGTCTCGGCTGGAGCGAGCTCCGCTCGCTGATCGAGGGGCGCTACCACTACATCGACGGTCCCGATCCCGAGCTGTACGACCTGCGCGCCGACCCTCGGGAGCGGCGCAGCCTGCTGCCCGGGGAGCGGCGGCGCGCGCGCGCCTCGAGGGCGCGGCTAGCGGAGCTCGAAGCGACGCCCGCCGAGCCCCTCGAGAGCGACGACGAGGTCCGCCAGGCGCTCGCGACTCTCGGCTACCTCACCGATCGCGCGGCGACTCCCGACGCCGGCCCGCTGCCCGATCCCAAGTCTCGGATCGGGACGCTCGAGACGCTGGACCTCGGACTCGAGAGCTTCCGACGGGGCGAGCTCGCCGCCGCCGTTCCGCGACTCCGGCAGTCGCTGCAGGA
>JAHEKO010000184.1:0-3797 GCA_024638355.1 Acidobacteriota bacterium | reverse complement strand
AGTCTCGAGCTCGCCAGGCGGGCTCATGCCGCGCTGCGACGTGGCATTCAGATTTCTGCATCGGGGACGCCGGCGGCCGACCGCGACGCGCGAGCCGCGCCACTCCGCGACATTGGGAAGGCCAGCCCGGCGAGGTGGAATCTGCTCTGTTTCATCGAGTTTCGGGCCCCTCGATCGAAGGTGGCAACGGCATTGCTCTTTCCGGTTGTCACGCGGAGAGAGACTCCAAATGAATGGGGCTCCCCGCGACTTCCGAGAGGAGGCAAGACAATGAGACGCTACAGATGGCTTCCTCCGACCGCTATCGCGCTCACACTGCTTCTGGGCACTGTCAGTCCGACGATGGCACAGGAGGAGACCGGCAACCTCTTCGTGGTGGTCATGGACGCCGACGAGGCTCGGCTGCCAGGCGTGACTGTCGAGCTCACCGGCTACGGCGCACCGCGCCTGATGGTGACCAACACCGCCGGTGAGGCTCGATTCCTCGGCCTGGACCCGGGCAGCTACGCCCTGCGTGCGAGCCTCGAGGGGTTTTCGACCCTCGAGTATCCGAGCATCGACATTCGCGTCGCTCGCTCCACGTCGCTCGAGCTGCTGATGACCGCGGCCGTGGGCGAGGTCATCACGGTGACCTCGGAGAGCCCGCTGCTGGATGAGCGCAAGGTCACCCAGGGCACCACGGTCTCGCAGATCGAGCTCGAGAAGATCCCGACGGCCCGCGATCCGTGGTCGCTCCTGACCCAGACGCCCGCCGTGCTCACCGATCGGATCAACGTCGGCGGCAACGAGAGCGGTCAGCAGACCGTCTTCCGCGCCCCGAGCGTGCGCGACGATGAGAACGACTTCAAGGTCGACGGCGTCCAGATCACCGACATGGCGGCCATCGGCTCGTCGCCCACGTACTACGACTTCGATCAGTTCTCGGAGATGCAGTACGTCACCGGCGGGAGCGAGATCACCAAGGCCGCGGCCGGAGTCTCGGTCAACCTCGTGACCAAGCGAGGCACGAACGAGCTGCGCGGCACCGCCCGCTACATGCTGACCGACGGCGGCGGCTACTTCGGCGGCCTCAAGCAGGGCACGCCGGACGTGAGTGGCGACCTGGCGCCCGGCCAGGACGATTTCGATGCGCCGCGAATCAATCGCATTCAGGACTACGGCTTCGAGGCCGGTGGTCCGCTGGTTCGCAACAAGGCCTGGCTGTGGGGTGCCTGGGGCCGGCAGGACATCCAGATGTTCGCCGCAGGCGGCGCCCCCGACAACACCGAGCTGGAGAACACGGCCATCAAGCTCAACTCGCAGCTGACCAACTCGACTTCGCTCGTCGGGTCGTTCAACAACGGCGACAAGCAGAAGTTCGGCCGCGGCGCCGGTCGCACCCGGCCCGCGCCGACCACCACCAACCAGCGCGGCCCGACCGGCATCTTCAAGGTCGAAGGCACCCACGTGTTCAACGCCAACCTGTTCGCGTCGCTCACCTGGTCGAAGGTGGACGGCGGCTTCATGAACACGTCGCAGGCCGTTCTGAACGCCGACTGCGGCGGACCCGACTGCCCGTTCGCGCTCGAGTCGCTGATCGATTCGGAAGGCATCTGGCAGAACAGCTTCTACCAGTACAGCGCCAGCCGTCCGTCCGAGGAGTTCAAGGGCGACGGTTCGTTCTTCATTACCGGCGATCGCGTCAGCCAGGAGCTCAAGTTCGGCGCCCGTTTCCGTGAGGTCGAGGCGAGCACCTCGTTCACCTATCCGGGGCGCAACCTGCTTCATATGGCCGGCGAGAACTGGGGCCTGGAGCCCGGGCCGGACGACGTCGTCGTCGCCTATCGGGGCAGCTGGGCTCCCACCCAGCAGGACTACACCTCGATCTGGGCGCAGGACACGATCAGCTTCGGCAGCTGGACGGTGAACGCGGGTCTGCGCTACGACGTGCAGAAGGGCGAGAATCCGCCGCTGCTCGTCGCCGCGAATCCCGCCTTCCCCGGCGTGCTGCCCGCGCTCGACTTCCCCGGCAACAACGCCAACGGGCTCGAATGGGAGACGATCACGCCGCGGATCGGCTTGACCTATGCCATCGGCGAAGAGCGCGACACGCTGATTCGCGCCAGCTACGCCCAGTTCGCGCGCGCCCTGCCCGGCTGGGTGCCCGGCCAGCTGAATCCCACCGGCTTCTCGTACGGCTACTTCTACTTCGAAGACAGCAACGACAACAACATGTGGGACGACGCATCCGAGCCATACGAGCTGTTCGACTGGGCCGGATTCGACCCGTCGGACCCCGCCGCTCTCTCCTCGCCCAACCGGATCGATCCGAGCCTCGATCCCGAGATGACCCATGAGCTCATCATCGGAGCGGAGCATTCGTTCCTGCCCGAGTTCGTGATGGGCGCCCAATTCACCTTCCGTCAGGTCGAGGACATCCTCGATGAGCTGCGCCTCGTGCGCGAGCCCACCGGCACGGTTCGCACCGAGCGGGCGGACGACTACTACATCGTCGGTACGCTCGAGGAGACCCTGCCCGACGGCACGGTGGTAAGGCTTCCCGAGTGGAACCTGTCGTCCGACCTCTCGGGCACCGGCGGCACGCTGCTGTTCAACGGACAGCGCGAGCGCGAGTACATGGGCTTCAATGTCAACTGGACCAAGCGGCTCGCCAATCGCTGGATGATGCGCGGCTACGTGAGCTACGCGTTCGAAGACCAGTGGAAGGTGCCCGCCGAGTACGTCGCGGGCGAAGGTGGAATGGGTCTGCTCAACAACACCGGACTCAACCCTTCGGAGCTGAAGAACGACTGTGACGGCTGCCTGTACGCGGTCCAGTCGCTCGGTTCGGGCAACAAGGGCGACATGTTCCTGCAGAGCGGCTGGTCGTGGAACCTGAACGGCATGTATCAGGTTGCGCCAGCCAAGGCCTGGGGCTTCAACGTGGCCGCCAACCTGTACGGCCGCGAAGGCTTCCCGCTGCCCTACTTCGTGCGCCGTACCGGCACCGAAGATCGCATCACGCGCGACATCTCGATCGTGGCGGATACCGACGACTTCCGCGCCGACGACATCGTCACCGTGGACCTGCGGCTGGAGAAGGAATTCGTCACCGCCAACCAGGCGAGCATCACCGTCTCCCTGGATGGGTTCAACCTGCTGAACGAGGCGTACGTCCTGCAGCGCGAGCGCCGGATGAACCTCTCGACGGCGAACTTCCTCGACGAGACGCTGAGTCCTCGCGTCTGGCGGCTGGGCGTGCGGTTCGGTTGGAGGTAATCACCCTCTAGCATCGCCAAATGCTTCGGACGGCCGGGGGAACACCCCCGGCCTTTTTTTTGCCGTCGAGCGCTCGCCACCGCGGCTGGTGACGGCTCGTTCCCTGCGCCGACGCCGCGCCGAGGACTTTGACGCTCCGCTTCGGCTCGTCTACCATGCTTCCATCCAACCCATCCGCCCGCGAGCGCGGGCTGCAGCGCGAGAGGAGTAGGCATGCCGAGTAGTCTCTTCAAAATGGGAATCGCCCTGGGAGCGCTGGCGCTCGTCTCTTCGGCCACGTCGGGAAACGAGCCGGAGTTCAGGTCGTTCAACGGCTCGCAGACGACCAACCTCGACTGCTCGGTCAAGGCGAGGCTCTTTCCGGACATCAATCTCGCCTTCTTCACCGAGGGTTTCTCGAACCAGGACGGCTCGGAGAACTCCATCCGCTGCACCGCAAGGGTGCGCGACGGGGGCGTGGGCCGCAAGGGCGTCAGGGTTCAGCTCGAAGGCGCGATCGTACCCCTCGACGAAACCGACGATGTCGTCGTGTCGCTGCC
>JAHEKO010000183.1 GCA_024638355.1 Acidobacteriota bacterium | reverse complement strand
GTCTCGCCCATCTTCTCGATCCGAACCTCCTCCATCAGCTCTTCCAGCTCCGTGGCGAGGCGCCCGCGATCGCCGGCGGCAGCCGCCGCGAGCCGGCTTTGGAGCTCGACCACTCGCGGATCGCGCGCGGTGGCGTCTCGCACCTCGCGCGTGAAGACCACCGCCGCCGCCGGGGCGCCGCCGATGACCGAAGCGAAGCTGCCCTCGAGGGCGGCGACCTCCATCTCCTCGTTGAGGGCGCTCGAGAAGACCACGAAGGCGCCGCCGTGGTAGCGGGAGACTACGCAAAAGACCAGCGGACCTTCGAAGTTGACGACGGCGCGACCGATCTCGGCGCCGTACTCGAGCTGCCAGGTGCGCATCGACTCGGGCGAGCCGTCGAAGCCCGAAAGGTTGGCCAGCACCACCACCGGCCGGTTGGCGCTGGCCGCGTTGATCGCGCGTGCCACCTTCTTCGAAGAGCGGGGGAAGAGGGTGCCGGCGGTCCACTGAGCCGGACCGTCGGCCGGCACGTAGCCGAATCGCGCCAGCGGTCGCGACTCGAGGCCGATCATGGATACCGGCTGGCCGCCGAGATGGGCGTCCCAGACCACGGCGATTTCGGCGTTCTGCATGCCGAACCATCGCTCCAGCGGCGCGTGGTCCTGGTCGATGGTCGCGGCCATGACCCGCCGGATCTGGAACGGCCGCTTGCGGTCGGGGTTGAGCTTCGTCGAGAAGACGTCGCCGACCGTGGCGAACTCACCGCCGTGCGGCGACGGCTCGACGCTTCGGTCCTTCGGGTCGGTCGTGGTCGCCGGCCGCGGAAAGCGCTCGCCGGGCTTGCGGTAGGCATGGTCGTAGTAGCGCAGCAGCAGATGGCAGGCCTCGGCGGTATCGCGGGCGAAGTACTGGGCCTGCCCGTTCGGGCCCATGATGTGCTCGTAGCCGCCGATGCCGAAGTTGTTGGCGGCCGAGACTCCGCCCGAGAAGTCGAGGGCCTGCTTGCCGGTCAGGACCATGGCACCCCCTCCGGTCATGATCAGGATGCCGCGGGTGTGCATCAGCATGGTCGCCTCGGCGTTCCAGTAGGGCTGGGCGCCGACGTTGATGCCGGCGACCACCACATGGACTTCGCCGCCCGCCTGGGTGAACAGCACCAGCCGCCGCAGGACTCGGGCGATCCAGTCCATGTTCTCCGTACCGCTGTCCATCGAGATTCTGGCCCCCGCCGAGACCGCGAACCACTCCAGCGGCAAGCCCTTCTCCTCGGCGAGATCGAGTGCGGCGAGGATGCGGCGGCACTCGTCTTCGGCCAGCGACCCCAGCCCGCGGCTCGGATCGCTCGCCAGGAGCACGCGCGTCATGCCCTCGGGGAACTTGTGGGTGTAGTTGCGCACCAGGCCGACGACGATATTTGCCGTGTTGCCGCCCGGGGGTCGATCGACCGGCACCAGCCGCAACGTCTCGTCGAGGTCGTACTCCTGGAAATCGCCCGGCGGGATGTCCGAGTGGCTCGGGTCGGCGTCGGACGCGAGCATGCGAACCAACTCGTACGGGTACATGAGGCCCCGGAGCCGCATGGCCACCACGCGCCGCGTGTACTCGTCGAGCGGTTGGAGCGGTCGATCTCGCGGCGCGCGCTGCTCGAGTATCACCCGGCGACCGCCCGGATTGCGGACGTCGAGCAGGGTGCCGCGCGGCTCACCCGTCTCGGGATCGGGCATGCGGGCGTGGACCTGCACCTTTTCGAGACCGAGACCCTCGGTGGCGGGCGCCAACCGCCGAATCAGCTCACCGAGCTCCGCTCGATCGAGGTCGATGACAGGCCACACGTGCAGGTAGACGCGATTCCACTGGAGCCGGCGGCGATGGGGACGGTGCGCCTGGAACTCCCGGATGCCGGCCAGCGCCTCCATGAAGGTTCGCTCGAGCTCGGGGAGCTCGAGAATCCGATCCTCGTCGTCGCGAACCGCGGTCAGATCGCGCACCTCGGCCAGGGCCACCAGCCGCTCGTCGCGCGGGTTCTCGCGCGCCACCGCGTGAAACAGGTAGACGTCCTCGACGGACGGCAGCCGCTTCATGTCGAACGCGTCGAAGAGCTCGAGGTGGAGCCGCTGGCCGATCATCGGGTGGAGGTGGCGGTAGGTGAGGTCTTCGCGGTAGCCGTCGTCCTCGGGCCGGTAGGTGAAGTGGTACATGTCGCCCAGGCCCGGTCCCGCTCGGTGGCTCGAGATCGCGGCCACCAGGCGCTTCGGCTGGTGACGGCGCAGCAGCGGCGCGAGAGCCGCGAGGACCTCCCGCGAGCTCTGGTCGGCATCGCCGAGATCCCCCTCCTGCTCGATGTAGAGGTCGACGAGGAAGCTGTGGTCGTCGGGCTGGCGGTCGAGCACGCGGCCCACGGCGCGCGCGGCGCGTGAAAGCTGATCCGAGCGGCTGTAGGTCGTCAGCACCTTGTAGCGCTCGCCCTCGAAGTCGAAGCGCGCCATGGCGAAGCAGCGGCCGCGGCGCGAGAAGGTCTCGACCTCCTGCAGCTCGCGGATGCGGTAGTAGCGCCGCGTCATGACCTCCAGGATGGTGCACTGCAGAGCCGTGTCGCATTCGGGATAGCGCTTCGATAGGAGCACCTTGAGCGGCTGCGGGCACTCGACGAGAGCGGCGATGAGCCGCTCGCTCTCGGCCGCGGCAGGCTCGGCCGCGAGCGCGCCCAGATTGGCCAGGGCGTCTTCGAAGACGTGCCGCCGGCTCTCCTCGAGCAACGGCCGGTCGAAGTAGCGGTAGCGCACCTCGCGCGCCAGGTCGTGGATCGCGGGAAAGCGGCCGCGCGCCTCGCGTACCAGCCGGTCGAGGAGCGCATGGAACGCCTCGCCCGCGTGCTCGTCGAGGCGATCGACGTGCGCCAGCCGGCGCTCGAGCAGCTTGAGCAGCGCCGACACCGTGCCGCCCATGCCGCGGTGGGCGCGGTAGACGCGGTAGAGGCTCTCCTCCAGCTCGGGCGTTCGCTTGAGGCGGGTCACGCCGTAGTGAGCGAGCGATGCCCGGAGATTGTGCAGAAACCACTCGGGCAGGCCCTCGCCCTCGGCGCCGACGTCCTGCAGGTAGCTGTGGAGGTAGTCCTGCGAGCTGTGGCGCATCTCGTCGCCGAGGTCGTCGGAGGCGACCTGGCGCCTGAAGATGGAGATGTTGTCGATGAAGGCGGCGAGGATCTCCTCTTCGCGACGCAACAGGTCGCGGTCGTCCGGCTCGCAGTAGCGGCCCAGCTCGGAGTCGATCCGCGCGACCGCCGACGGCTCCACGTCGTAGCCGAGGATCAGGTGCTTGAGGTCGGCCAGATTGCGCCAGCAGCGTGCCAGGCCCTCGGCCTTCGGCGCGCCGGCCAGCTCTCCGAAGGCGACTCGCTCTCGGGGCCGGGCCTGCTCCGACTCCTCTTTCGGCTCGATGCGCATCAGGCCGGAGCCGGTCGGCACCTGAACGTTCCTCCGCACCAGGATCTCGCGCACCTTGCCGGGCGCCTCGGCGTTGATGGCGATCTCGGTCTTCATCGCCTCGAGCACCGCCAGGCGCTGGCCGGCCTCGACCTCCTGGCCTTCGGCGACATCGATCGAGACCACCACCGCGGGCGCCGGCGCTCGAATCACGCCGGCCTCCTCGCCGCTGATGCGGTGCGGGCTGCCGTCCACCTCGATCAGGTAGTCGCGCCCCTGGACGACGGAGAAGGCGCGGTAGCTTCGGTTTCCGATCGCGAGCCGTCGATCGTAGGGTCCGATGCGGTCGACCGCGAGCCGAATGCGTTGGTCGCCGACCAGCACCTCGTAGTCCCGGGGGCTGAAGCGGCGAACCTCGAGCGCGTAGGTCACGCCGCGATAGGAGAGCTCGACGGCGTTGTTGGCCGCATCCGCGAGCTCGGGCCGACCGTGAAAGGCGGCGGTGAAGAAGCGGGTCCGCTCGAGATCGACGGACGCGTCGTAGGCCTCGACCGCGGCCTGCAGCAGGGCGATCGGCGCCGATGCCGACTGCAAGAGCCCGCCTTTGCTCACCATCTCGTCGAGAGTGCGCACGTCGTAGTCGCCGCTGTCGGTGCGCGGCCAGGTCAGGAGCGAGTTGAGGAAGGCCTTGTTGGTGGTGCCGCCCCGGATCACCACCGCGGTCTGGGCCAGCGCCCGGCGCAGGCGCGCCATCGCCTCCTTGCGGTTTCGCCCATGGGCGATGATCTTGGCGATCATCGAATCGAAGTCGTGAGAGATCTCGTCGCCCTCTTCGACTCCGGTGTCGACTCGAACGCCCGGCCCGGTGGGCAGACGGAAGAGCTCCACGCGGCCGGGAGCCGGGGTGAATCCGGCGTCGGGATCCTCGGCGTTGAGCCGCACCTCGACGGCGTGACCCCGGACCGGCGGAGCGTCGCCCTCCAGCCGGCCGCCGCGGGCGACGTGGAGCTGCAGCTTCACCAGATCCACGCCGGTGACCAGCTCGGTCACAGGGTGCTCGACCTGCAGGCGCGCGTTGACCTCCATGAACCAGAAGCTGCGGCTCGCCGGGTCGTAGAGGAATTCCACGGTGCCGGCGTTCTCGTAGCCGGCGGCGCGGCCCAGGGCCGCGGCCGACTCTTGTAGACGGCGATCGATCTCGGGCTCGAGCACCGGCGACGGCGACTCTTCGAGCACTTTCTGATTGCGCCGCTGGAGGGTGCAGTCGCGCACTCCGAGGGTCCAGATCGAGCCGTGGCGATCGCCGATCATCTGCACCTCGACGTGCCGGGCCTGCGGCACCATCGCCTCGAGGAAGACCGTGTCGTCGCCGAAGAACTTGAGCGCCTCGTTGCGGGCGCTGCGGAAGACCTCGGTCAGCTCGCCGTCGGAGCGGACCTTGCGAATGCCGCGCCCGCCGCCGCCCGCCGTCGCCTTGAGCATCAAGGGGTAACCGAGCTGCTCGGCATGGCGCTGGGCCTCGTCGACCGTCTCGATCGGACCGGTGCTCCAGGGCGCCACCGGCACCCCGGCCTCCTCGGCCATCAGCTTCGAAGTGATCTTGTCGCCGACCCGCCGCATGGCCCGCGCACTCGGCCCGATGAAGACCACGCCCAGCTCGGCGCAGAGCTCGGCGAACCTGGCGTGCTCGGCAACGAACCCCCAGCCGACCCAGGCCGCCTCAGCGCCCGCGCCGACCAGCGCCTTCTCGAGCGCGCCGTAGTCGAGGTAGCGTGTCTTTACGCTGTTGTCTCGCGGATCGACGAAGGTCGCCGAGCCCAGATTCCACGCCCGATCCGCCTCGCGCACGAAGAGCGCGCCGGCGTCGGGCTCGGTGTAGAACGCGATGGTCTCGAGGTCGTGGTCGCCCTCGCGATTGAGCTCGTGCACGGCGTGAATCAGCCGCATCGCCGGCTCGCCCCGGTTCACGATGGCGATCTTGTTGAACTCCCGGGTCATCGCGTCACCCGCGGATCACCTCATCGCCGAGCGGACCGGCGCCAGCTCGTCGTCACCGAGACCGACGGGCATCTCGACCGAGCGGTAGCCGCGCAGATCGAGGTGCACGGAGCCGCTCTCGTCGATCACCAGGGCGTCGAAGCTCCCCGCTTCGCTGCCGGGGCGGACCACGGCGCAGAAGCGCCCGTTGGCGCCGCCCGCGGGACGGAGCCAGCTGACCCGGTCGATCGCCATCGGCAGGCCGAAGCGGCCGTCGCGGCCCAGCTCCCAGAGGCCCGCCGTCTGGAAGACCAGCTCGGCCAGCCGCGGCGCGGTGACCGTCGGCGCCTCCGCCGGCGAGTGGTTGGCCGGCAGCTCGGCCGGCATCAGCCCCACCGCCTCGCCGTTGCTCGCCCAGGCGTTTTCCAGCACGCGGTAGGCGTCGCCGTGGAAGTAGATCCGGTAGATGTCGCCGGCCTCGACGCGCGCGCCGTCGCCGCCGGCCGGCCAGGCCAGCTCGGCTCCCGCCAGCGGTTCGAGCGCCAGCCGCACGCGCGCGGTGAAGTGCTCGGTGACGACCGGTTGCGGCTGCTTGTGGAGCTGACGGCTGCCGAGGAGCCGGCAGTCGGCGACGATCTCGTCGCCTTCCGCTCGAAAGCGCGCCTGCACCGTGACGGTGCGCGGCTCGTGCCGGTAGAACTTGAAGGGCGAGTGGAAGCGGACATCCTCCACCGCGACCACGTGGTGATCGGCGAAGAGCAGCTTCGCGGCCTGGGCGAACGCCTCCACGCCCATGACCCCGGGCAGCACCGGGACCCCGTCGATCTGATGATCGTAGAGGAAGGGCTGCTCGGCCGGGTCGAGCGAGCTTTCGACCGTGAGGCCGGAGTAGAGCCCCATGGCTCGCACCGCGCCGGTCAGCAGACCGCCGGTCCGCTCGGCTACGGCTCGGAGATCGAAGCCTCCGGTCGGATGCCACTCGTCCATCAGCACGCCGAGGCGCTGGCCGATCACCACCTCGCCCGATCGCCGACCCGAGGCCAGCTCGCGCCGGATGGCCGGAACTCCGATCGCCGGCGGCAACATGTCGATGCCCGCCATCTCCATCATCTTGGGAATCGAGCCGCGGGTCGCCATGCCGATCTCGCCCCAGGCGGTCCAGTCGACGGCCAGCGCGTCGGTCTCGGGCCGCCGCGCGCGCAGCGAGGCGCAGAGCTTGCACAGGAGGTCGTTGGCTGAGGCGTAGTCCGCCTGGCCGGCGTTGCCGAAACGGCCGGCAATCGAGCTGAAGGCGACCACCGCGCCGAGCGGCATGTCGCCCAGCGCCCGCATCAGATGGAACCAGCCGCGGGCCTTGACGTCGAACACCCGGGCGAACTCCGCCGGGTCCTTGTCCGGCAGCATGTGACTGATCTCGAGGCCGGCCGCGTGCAGCAGAACGTCGACGCGGTCGTGGTCGGCGCGAACGCGCTCGACGACCCCGCCGACGGCCTCGGGATCGAGCAGGTTGACGCTGTGGTAGACGGCCGTGCCGCCCGACCGCTCGACCGCCTCGACCGCGGCCAGAGCGGCCTGCCGGCGCTCGAGGCCGGCCAGCTGGCGCTCGACCTTGGCCGGGGTGGCGCGCTCGCCGCTCGCCTTGATCCGCTCGAAGATCTCGAGCTTGAGCCCGTCGCGATCCTCGGCGAAGCGCGCGAGGTCGGGGTCGCCGGGATCGGGCTCGGGGGCGATGTCGAGCAGATGGAAGGTGCCGCCCGACGCGGCCGCCAGATCGGCGACGATGGCCGACACGATGCTGCCGGCGGCGCCGGTGACCACGAAGACGCTGTCGCTGCCCAGCTCCAGGCCGGCGGCCGCGTCGCCGACCTCCTCCTCGCGCACCGCGATCGTCCAGCGCCGGCCTCTCTGGTAGCCGATCTCGACCGCTCCCGGATCGCGCAGAGTCTCGTCGATCAGGCGCCTGGCCAGCGCCTTGGTCTTGCGGCTGGGAGCGAAATCGACCGCCTTGACGAGGGCGCCGGGGCGCTCGCGCTTGAAGGTCTTGGTGAACCCGGTGACGGCGCCGCCGAGGGGCGCCCAGGCGCCGTCGTCGCCGTAGCCGTGCAGGCCGCCCAGCCGCGTGGCCGCGA
>JAHEKO010000182.1 GCA_024638355.1 Acidobacteriota bacterium | reverse complement strand
TCATCCTCTCGTCTTCGGTGTGCTGCGCCTCCCCGCGCCGGTCGAGCATCTTGTTCTGCGACGCCACCACTTCCTCGAGGTCGCGGCGCATCAAGAGGATCTTGTAGTTGTTGGTCTGGGGCAGGTAGCGCAACAGGTAGGTGATGATCTTGACCACCCGCCCGCGATTCTCGGTCAGCCAGGACCTGTCGTCCTCCTTGGCCAGGTCCTTCACCCGCTCGAGCTCGTAGTAGCCCTTGGGGTTATCCTCGTCGGCCCGTCTGATACCATCCGTGGCCAGGGAGAGGCCGCCGGCCTCGAGCATTTTCATCGCCATCGAGGTGCCCGAGCGGGGCAGGCCGGAGACCACCACGATCGGCTCTCCATGACGGATTCGGCGATAGAGCCGTTGCATCTTCGGTAACATCTTGGTTTACTCCTGGGGCGCCCGGGCGGTTGGCAGATCGCTCCCGGGCCAAAAGCGCTCCGTAGGATATAAGATAACGCTTGCCACTGCGGCCCCCTCCTTCAGGGTCGCTCTTCCCACCACGATCACAGACGTGCCAGACAGGACCCCCGGACGGGTGAACTTCGCGAGACGTACAGGAGCGCCGGCCTTCGTGGCCGCCCTGGCGCTGGCCATGGCCGCGCCCGCCGCGGCCTATATCGGGCCGGGCGCGGGCTTCGCCCTGGTCTCGTCGTTCGCGGTGATCTTCGTCACCGCGATCCTCGCCCTGGTCTTCATTCTGATCTGGCCGTTCCGCACGATCTGGCGGATCCTGCGCCACCGCAAGAAGCCCAAGCCGCTCGTCAAGCGGCTGATCGTGGTCGGGCTCGACGGCCAGGACCCGCTCCTGACCGATCGCTTCATGAAGGCCGGCAAGCTGCCCAACTTCGAGAAGCTTGCGCGGCAGGGGTCGTACAAGCGCCTCAAGACGACCTTCCCCTCGGTGTCGCCGGTCGCCTGGTCGTCCTTCTCGACCGGCACCCACCCGGCCAAGCACAACATCTACGACTTTCTCGACCGCGATCGCAAGACCTACCTGCCGATCCTGTCGTCGACCCGGATCGGCTCGGTGGAGAAGTTCCTCAAGATCGGCAAGTACCAGATTCCCCTCCACAAGCCCGAGCTGCGGCTGATGCGCAAATCGAAGCCGTTCTGGACCATCCTCGGCGAGCACAACATCTGGAGCACGGTGCTGCGGGTGCCGATCACGTTCCCGCCCGACAGGTTCTATGGCGCCCAGCTCAGCGCGATGTGCGTGCCCGATCTGCTCGGGTCGCAGGGCACCTTCCTGCTCTACACGACGCGCCCGGCAGGGGAGAAGTTCAAGGAGGGCGGCCTGCGCGTCGGGCTGTCCACCAATGGCAGCCGCGACGCCTTCGAGACCGCGATCGAGGGGCCCGAGAATCCCTTCCGCCAGGACGCCGCGGCCATGACCATCCCGATGAAGATCGAGCTCGATCGGACGGCGAAACGCGCCGTCGTCGACCTCGACGGCGAGTCGGTCGAGCTCGAGCCGGGCAAGCTGAGCGACTGGGTCAAGCTGACCTTCTCCGCCGCTCCGGGGGTCAAGCCGAGCGGCCTCACCCGCATGATGGTCACCGAGATGGACGAGCACTTCTCGCTCTATCTCGCGCCGATCAGCCTCGATCCCGAGAATCCGGCGATGCCGATCTCGCACCCGTCGTACTTCGCGACCTACCTGGCCAAGAAGATCGGTCCCTTCTCGACTCTCGGCCTGGCCGAGGACACCTGGGCGCTCAACGAGGGGATCACCGACGACGCGACCTTCCTCCAGCAGACCTACGACATCGACCGCGAGCGCGAGGAGATGTTCTTCGCCTCCATGGAGAAGCTCAAGCAGGGCTCGCTGGTCTGCGTGTTCGACGCCACCGACCGCATTCAGCACATGTTCTGGCGCTATCTCGAGGAGGGCCATCCGGCGGCCCGCGGGATCGACGATCCGGAGCACAAGGACGCGATCGAGAAGCTGTACGAGCACAACGACGCGCTGGTCGGCCGGGTGATGGCGAAGCTCGAGAAGGGCGACGTGCTCCTGGTTCTCTCGGACCACGGCTTCTCCTCCTTCCGCCGCGGCGTCAACCTGAACAGCTGGCTCCAGGCCAACGGCTATCTGACGCTCAAGGAGGGTGAGGACGGCGCCGAGGAGTGGCTGACGCAGGTCGACTGGTCGAAGACCCGGGCCTACGCCCTCGGCCTGACCGGGATGTTCCTCAACGTGAAGGGCCGCGAAGCGCAGGGCATCGTGGAGCCCGGAGAAGAGGTCGAGGCGCTCAAGGCGGAGCTGATCGAGAAGATGAGCGGCCTGATGGACGAGGAGGCCGGCGAGGTCGGCGTCACCGAGGTGTTCGACACCCACAAGCTCTACGGCGGGCCATACCTCAACAACGCCCCCGACCTGCTGATCGGCTACAAGCGCGGCTACCGGACCTCCTGGGACTGCGCCACCGGCGTCGTCGCCGGGCCGGTCTTCGAAGACAACACCAAGGCGTGGAGCGGCGACCACTGCGTCGATCCGCGCCAGGTGCCGGGAGTCATCTTCTCGAGCCACCCGATCGACAGCGACGACCCGGCGCTGATGGACGTTGCTCCCACCGCGCTGCGCCTTTTCGGCGTAGATCCGCCCGCCCACATGGAAGGCTCGCCGCTCTTCGAGACCGGCTCCTTCGGCGGCGGCGCGGCAGCAACGAAGGAAGAGAACCAATGAAGCACCGAAGCAAGATTCCCGCAGCCCTCCTGTCCATCTGCCTGTCGGCCGGGCTCGCCGTCACCGGGGCGGCGCAAGCCGCCGAAGGCCGGGTCATCGTCCTCGGCTTCGACGGCATGGACTACACCTTCGCCCGCGAGATGATGGCTGCGGGTGAGATGCCCAACTTCGAGCGGCTGATCGAGGGTGGTGGGCTGGGCCAACCGCTGGGTACCTCGGTGCCGCCGCTCAGCCCGGTCGCCTGGTCGACTTTCACCACCGGCATGGACCCGTCGGGCCACGGCATCTTCGATTTCATCCATCGCGATCCCGAGACCCTCTTTCCGTATCTCTCCACCAGCGCGCCCGAAGAGCCGGGTCGAACCATCACGATCGGCAAGTACCAGTTCGTCCTCGGCGGCGGCGGTTACGAGCTGTTGCGCCAGGGAACGCCCTTCTGGGAGGTGCTCGAGGAGCGGGGCGTCGAGACCACGGTGATCCGCATGCCCGCGAACTTCCCGCCTTCGGGCTCGGCCAGCCGCGAGCTGAGCGGCATGGGAACGCCGGACGTCTTGGGGAGCTACGGCACCTTCACCTTCTACTCGTCCGACATCTTCCTGGAGGAGCGGACTCTGGCCGGCGGCGAGGTCAAGCCGCTCGACCTGTGGACCGGCGTCGCCGAAGGCACCCTCACCGGGCCCGACAACCCGATGCTGGTGAAGAGGAGCAAGCTCACCCGCGATTTCACCCTCTACGTCGACGACCGCGAGGACGTGGCCAAGCTGGTGGTGGGCGACACCGAGCGCGTGCTGCGGGCGGGTGAGTGGACCGAGTGGATCGACGTCGAGTTCGAGGTGATGCCGCCGGTATTCGGCTTGGTGCCGCTGGCGCCCAATCTCACCGCCATGGCCCGCTTCTACCTGCGCCAGGTGAGGCCCGAGGTCGAGCTCTACGTCAGCCCGCTCAATTTCGACCCCGAGCGGGGCGACCTGCCGATCTCGTTCCCCGAGGAGTTCGCCGCCGAGCTCGCCGAGATCAGCGGCCGCTTCTACACCCAGGGCATGCCGGAGGACACCCAGGCGCTCAAGGGCAAGATCCTGACTCCCGGGGAGTTCCTGCAGCAGGCGAAGATCGCGGGGCTCGAGGTCGAGGCGCAGTACCTGCCGGTGCTCGAGCGCTACACCGACGGCCTGCTCTTCTACTACTTCGGCAACATGGACCTGGTGTCGCACATGATGTGGCACTCGATGGACGGGGAGCATCCCGCCTTCGAGGAGGAGAGGTGGGGGCCGTATCGGGGCGTCGTGCGCGAGCTCTACCTCACCGCCGACCGGATCGTCGGCCAGACTCTCGACGCCATCGACGACGACGCCACGCTGATCGTCATGTCGGACCACGGCTTCGCTTCGTGGCGCCGCACCTTCTCGGTGAATGCCTGGCTGCGCGACAACGGCTACCTGACCCTGAAGAACCCCGACAAGAAGAACCCCTCGATCCTGACCGACGTCGACTGGTCGCGGACCCGAGCGTACGGCATCGGCTTGAACGGGCTCTACATCAACGAGCGGGGACGCGAGGGCAAGGGCATCGTCGATCCCGCGAAGAAGGAGGCGCTGGTCGAAGAGATCCGGCAGAAGCTGCTGGCGGAGGTCGATCCCAAGACCGGAGAGCGCGCCATCACCAAGGTCTACGTGACCGCTCGGGACTTCGACCCCGGGCCGTACCTCGCCATCGGCCCCGACATGGTCATCGGCTACGCCAAGGGCACCCGCGGCGAGAGCGATTCGGCGCTCGGCGAGATCAACCCCGATGTCTACACCGACAACGTCGACGACTGGGGCGCCGACCACGGCATGGACCACGAGACCGTGCCCGGCATCTTCTTTTCCAACCGGCCCCTGCGCCGGGAAGTCACCAAACTGAAGGACCTGGCCGCCGCCATCCTCGGGGAGTTCGAGGTCGATGGCTTCCCCGTGGCGGCGGGCATGAACTAGGGGACACCACCATGTTCGGATCGAAGATCAAGCTCGACAAGGACCTGCTGGCGCGGATCAAGCGTCTGGCCGACGTGGCCGGCTACTCCTCGCCCGAGGAGTTCATCACCCACGCCCTGGAGAAGGAGCTCGAGAAGTTCGAGGGTGCGGAGAGCGAAGAGGAGATCAAGAAGAGGCTGCGCGGCCTCGGCTATATCTCCTAGCCCGACCGAGCCTCCGGGGTCACCATGTCAGCGATCAACGCGGCTTTGAGGCCGTTTTTCGATCTCCTGCTCTACCCGCTGCGGGAAGCTCCCGCCATCGTGGGCGTGACCCTCTTCTCGCTGCTGTTCGGCATCGTCGCCCTCTGGCTGGTCAAGCTGACCTCCAACCCGGCGAAGGTCGACGCCGCCAAGCGCAAGGTGGCGGCCGGCCTGCTCGAGATCCGCCTGTTCAACGACAACCTGCGGATCATCTTCCGGGCCGTCGGCTCCATCCTTCGCCACCAGGCCGCCTACACCGGTCATCTCCTGGTGCCGCTGGCGCTGATGATCCTCGTCTTCCTGCCGATGCTGGCCCAGCTCGAGTTCCACTGGGGCCGCCAGGGTCTGGCCGCGGGCGACTCGGTCGTCTTCAAGGTCGTTCTCGAGGAGGGCTGGGAGAGCCGGCTTCCGACCGACGGCGGCGAAGGCACGCCGCGCCCGGACCTCGCGCTGGAGGTGCCCGACGGCCTCAGCCTCGCCTCGCCGCCGGTCTGGAGCCCCGCCGAGCGCGAGATGGCCTGGCAGATGCAGGCCGACGCCGAAGGCGCCTACGAGGTCGGCGTCCGCCTCGGCGATACCACCCACGTCAAGACCGTCGGCGTCACCGACAGCATCCGCCGGGTATCGCCGGAACGGCTGGCGGCGAGCTTCACGAACCAGCTCCTCTATCCGGCCGAGCCGTCTCTGCCCCGCGACTCGGGGATCGAGAAGATCGGCCTTACCTATCCGACTCGCGACGTCTGGTTCTTCGGTTGGCACACCCACTGGATCATCGTCGTGCTGATCCTCTCCATCGTGTTCGCGCTCATCCTGCGCGGCCCGATGGGCGTGACGATCTGATCGAGCCGCCGGCTAGGCCGCGAAGCGGACCTGATTGCGTCCGTTTCTCTTCGCCTCGCGCATTCCACGCGAAGCGGCGCCGAGCAGGTCGGTCTGAATCGCCGCTCCGACCGCCCAGGTCGAGACGCCGATGCTCAGGGTGACGGAGGAGCGGGCGCCGCTGCTCGGCGGCTGGGTTTCGGCGAAGCGCACCCGCAGCCGCTCGGCGATCTCGATCGCGGTCCGGCGCTCGGTGTCGGGAAGAAGCGCGGCGAACTCCTCGCCGCCGTAGCGGGCCACGACGTCTGTGGTCCGCAGCCACGTCTTGAGGAAAGAGGCGACGTGCTGAAGGAAGGCGTCGCCCTGCGCGCGGCCGTGGCGCTCGTTGAAGGCCATGAAGTGATCGAGGTCGATCATCAAGACCGAAAGCGGCTGCCGCGTGCGATTGGCGCGGTTGAGCTCGACCTCGAACATGCGGTCGAGATTGCGGCGGTTGTGGAGCCCGGTCAGCTCGTCGGTGCTGGAGAGCCGCTCGAGCTGGCGGGTCGACTTCTCGAGCGCGTCGAGCCGCTGGTTGAAGGCAACGCGGATGGCGCCGATCTCGTCGGCGGACCGGATGGCCAGGCGCTGGGACAGGCTGGAGCCCAGCTTCTCCAGATCGCGTACGAGCCCGCGGAGCGGCCCGGTGAGGTAGAGGGCCAGCAGCGAGCAGATGATCGCCAGCAGGACGACGGTGGCGAGGCTGCCTTCCACGGCCCCGGCCTGCCAGCGTGCTCCTTCTTCAGCGACCAGGTCGGCGGGTAGCTCGACCAGTGCGCCGAGGCCGCTCGCGGGCTCGAAGCGATGGGCGGCGATGACGTCGACCCCGGCCTCGTTGGCGTAGTCGGCATGGCCGACGCGGAGCTCGAAGAGCCGCTCCGCGGCCGCGACCGGCAGCGGCGCCTCCGGCGCTCCGGGGTGCGACTCGGAGTCGAAGAGAACCTGGCTCCGGGCGTCGACGACACGGAGCCGAGTGGGCGTTCCCTCGTGGTCGGCGGAAAGCGCACGCCAGAGGGGGTCGAGCCGGCTGGCGGTTTGCAGATAGCCGCCGCGGCGCTCTCCGGCGGCGGGAATCACGTAGCGCGCGACGAGGAGCGCCCGCGGTCCTGTCCCGAGGATCGGTCTCGGCGCGCTGGAGGAGGCTCGGGTGGGAGCCGCCTCCGCGCTCCACAGCCCGGTCGGCTCGGTGGCGGAGACGAGCGCTCCCTCGCCGTCGAAGACGGCCAGTCCTTCCCAGGTTCGATCGTGACGCCGGATACCGGACAGCAGGCGCCCGAGCCGGTCGCCTTCCGGCTCGCTCCGCGCCGCGGCGAGCGCTTCGGCAAGCGCCCGCGAGCGGGCGAGGGTGCGGCCCGCGGCGTGACGCTCGCCGAGAAAGCGGGAGAGCTGGCGCTCGGCGGTGGTGGTCCGCTCGCCCAGACGCCGCACGAGCTCCTCGGCCCGGTGCCGCTCGACGGTGATGTACGAGGCGACTCCGACCAGGAGCGCCGGGGCGAGTGCCGCGAACGCGACGAGGAGAACGATCTTGAGGCGCAGGCTCGGACCTCGAACCTGCGCTCGCGTCGGCCGGAAGCCTTCGTTGCGGACGCCGTGCACCACCTTGGCGAAGGGCAAGGCGCATGCCAGAGACGGCGGCGCCGTGGAGCCCCGAACACCGGACTCCACGGCGGATCGGCCGGTTCGGCCTATGACTTTTCGGCGGTCGCTACGCCGTTAATTGTCACCCTCTTGCCGGAGCTTCGCGGCCTTGGCG
>JAHEKO010000181.1 GCA_024638355.1 Acidobacteriota bacterium | reverse complement strand
AAGAGTCGACGGGTGCGTCGCATTCCCGGCGGCAACTCGACGATGCTAGCAGCGCCTGGAGGCAGCAAGGCGGCTGCGGAATCGGTATTCTCGACCGACCGTGCTCACGGCTCGCTGGTCGACATTCGCGTGTACCGCGCGCTTCCTGGCGGCTCTCTTGCTAGCGGCCGGATGCGCCACCGCGCCTCCGACCGGAGCGCCCGCCGAACGCGGCCTCGGTCTGGTGATCGACGCCTCGAGCAGCGCTTCCAAGCTCTACGCCTACCGCTGGCATTTCGAGGAGACCGCCGAGCTGCCGCGAGTGGACGTGGTGCGGATCGGCGACCGCCCGGGCTGCGGCTCGGTCCGACCGGGCCTCGGCGCCTACGGCGGCCGGCCGGTGGCGGCCGCGGCGTCGCTCGAGCCCCTGCTCGAGTGCGCCGCCGCCTTGCTCGCCGAGGGCGGTGGGAGCCGCTCCCGCCTGCATCTGCTCGGCACCGCCGGCCTCCGGCTCCTGGCGGCCGATCAGCGCGACGAGATCTTCGCGGCCGTCGAGCGGCGGCTCGCGGCGACGCCGTTCCAGATCACCTCGGCACGCCTCATCAGCGGCGCCGAGGAGGGCGTCTACGGCTGGATCGGCGCCAACTACGGTCTCGGCCGGCTCGAGATCGGCAGCGCCCTGCCGACCGTCGGCGCGCTCGATCTCGGCGGGGCGTCGACCCAGATCGCCTTCGAGCCCCATCACCCGCCGCGAGAGCACGGCCGGGCCCTCGAGCTGGGCGGCATGCGTTACCTGCTCTACACCTACAGCTACCTCGGCCTCGGCCAGGATCTCGTCCGCGAGGCGACGGCCTCTCCGGCCTGCTTCAACGCCGGTTACCCCATCCCCGGCGGCTACGTCGGCACCGGCGACTACGCCGCGTGCCGCGCGGTCATCCGAGAGACCCTGGCCAAGCCATGTGCCCGCGGGCCCTGTTCGCTCCTCGGCGTCTACCAGCCGCCGCCCGTCGGTGACTTCCTGGCGTCGACGGTCTACGCCTACACCGCCGGCTTCTTCGGACTCGAGGAGCGGCTGTCGCCCGCCGAGCTCGAGCGCGCCGCGGCGCCCTTCTGCGCCCGCAGCTGGCAAGAGCTGGTCGACGACCACTCCGCCGGCGATCCGGGCCCCTACCTCGCCCGCTACTGCTTCGCCGCCGCCTACGTGGTCACGCTGCTCACCGAGGGCTTCGGACTGCCCTTCGAGACCGACCGGGTGCTGCTGCCTCCCAAAGGCGAGGCGGCCAAGGTCAGCTGGGCGAAGGGGGCGCTGCTCTACGAGCTGGCCGGCGGCGGGGACTGAGTCGCGCGCCGGTCAGATGGTCGCGCTAGTCGTAGTGCTTGAGCTCGGGCCAGAGCTCGGCGAGCGGCCGCTGGATGCCGCGCGCGATCCAGATCGGCTTGTCGTTCTCGTAGGGCATGCAGTAGCGGCAGACCACGGTGCCGGCGCGCTCGACGCTCCCGAACCGCCGCTCGAGCCCCTGGCGGCTGCCGCCGACGACGATCACCACCTCGCCGGTGAACTCGCGCGGTCCCCACAACCAGTAGTTGTTGTGACCGCTGATCGACGGCGGCAGCCCCCGCTGCGCGCCGTAGTAGTCGATCGCGCCCGAGTTGCCGTAGTTGTAGGTGAACACCGTCGCCCGCTCCCGTTCGGCCGCGGAGAGCGACTCCCAGGCCGCCGCGACGCCGTCGACCAGCTCCTTCCAGCCATGCATGTCGGCGTAGCCCTGGGGCAGCTCGGCCAGCTCCTTGCGCTCCTCGGTGGAAGGCGCCACCCCGAGCGCACCGGCGTAGCGAACGTACGTCTCGACCGGCAGGACCGGCAGGGCGAAAGGGAGCGTCGCGAGGCTCCCGGCCGCGATCAGCGCCACGGCGATCGGACGTAGCCGGCGCCGGCCGGCGGGCTCCAGCCAGCCCTCCCAGGCCACCGCTCCGGCGCCGAGCAGCCAGGTGTAGGCGGGCCCCAGGTAGCCGGAGCGGCTCGAGCCGCTCACCATCAACAGAGCGAAGACGGTCAGATAGATCCAGGCGAGAAGTCGATAGCGGCCGGCGGAACGCGACAGCAGAAGCCAGCCGAGACCCGTCAGCCAGAGCGGCACCACCACCGGGCTGAGCAAGCCGAGCTGGCCCAGAACGAACTCGACGGGCGCCACCTCGATCATCTTCTGACCCGTGGCGTTGCGCATGAACTCGAGCGTCGGCCAGTCGTTCGCCGCCTGCCACAGAAGATGCGGCATGAAGATCGCGAGAGCCAGCCCGCCGGCCAGCCAGGGCCAGCGCGTCGCGAGCCGACGGCGCTCGCCGGTGACGAGCAGTCCGACGCCCAGGCCCAGGCCCAGCCAGAGGACGCTGATCTTGTTCTGGAGACCGAGGCCGAGCAGGACACCCAGGACGATCCAGAGGCGGGGTCTCTCCTCCTGCGCGATGCGAATCGTCAGATAGCCCGCGAGCGTCCACACCAGCACCTCGACGCCGTTCATCGAGAACTTGTGAAAGACCGAGAGGAAGTTGAGCCCGACCGCTAGCATCGCCAGGCTCTGAGCGAAGCGCCCGCCCCCGAGGCGCCGGGTCAGCAGGCCGACCACGAGGACCGTCGCCGCGCCGATCACGGCGGGTAGCATCCGGATCGCCGCGAGCGACTCGCCGAACAGCGCGCGCTGGAGCGCCAAGAGGGCCATCGACAGCGGTGGGTGGTCGACGTAGCCCAGAGCGAGGCGCTTGCTGCAGGCCACGTAGTAGAACTCGTCGCGGAAGAGCCCGTAGCCGCGGAGGGTCGCGAGGTGCAGCGCGAGCTTGCCCAGCGGCAGGATCCAGAGTGGGTCGAGTCGTCTCATTCCGGCAGCCGGTACAGAGTAGACTAATCCTCTCGATTCACTCGAGACCGGTCGGAGATCTGACCTTGCAGCTGGCTTGCCGCGCCTCATCGGCGCTTCTCGCGTGCGCTCTCCTCGCCGTCCCGCTGGCGGCGCAGCCGACGGCCTTCGGCGAGGTGATCGAGGTGCGGGTGATCAACGTCGACGCCGTCGTCACCGGCCCGAACGGAGTGCCGGTGCGCGGGCTCGGCCGCGACGAGTTCGAGCTCCTGGTCAACGGCAAGCCGGTGCCGATCGACTACTTCGCCGCCGTCGAAGACGGCCTGGCGACGCTCTCCGAGCCGCTCGCAGCGGCGACGGCAGCCCCGGCCCACACCGCCGCGGCGGAGCATCCCTACCTGGTGGTGCTTTGGGATCAGCGCGCGTTCAAGCCCAAGGACGCCAACGAGATGCTCGATCGGCTGATCGAGCTGCTGCCGAACCTGGCCGGGTCGACGCGGGGCATCATGGTCGCGAGGCAGGGCACGTCCCTGGGCATCGAACAGACCTTCACCACCGATCTCGACCTCGTGAGGACGGCGATCGAGCGGCTCGACGACCGCCCGGTGATCCCCTTCTCGCGCGGCTCGCGCCGGCTGCTGCTCAGCCGACTGGAGTCGGCTCCGAGACCCGAGGACGCGCTCACCGTCGAGCAGGCGGATGAGGTGCTGAGCATCGCCGAGCGGCTCCTGAGCGAGATCAACCAGCAAGCTCTCGAGGAGCGCCAGGAAGCAGAGCGGGCTCTCGGCCAGCTCCAGCGGCTGGTCAACCTGCTCTCCAATCTGCCCGGGCGCAAGAGCGTTCTCTATTTCGGCAGCGGCGTGCAGACGCGACCCGCCGAAGCGGTCTACCGGCTCTGGTGGACCAAGTACCGGAGCATCGCCGCACGCCTCAGGGTGCCGAGCATCGGCAGCCAGATCGACGCCAACGAGATCACCTCGCAGTTCGCGAGGCTGAGCGACGAAGCCAACCATCATCGCGTCGCGTTCTACATTCACGACGTCGGCGGTTCCCGGCCCACGGCTTCGCTGGTCGAGCACCGCTCGCTCGAGGCCACCACCCTCTCCAACAGCGAATGGTCCAACCAGCAGCAGAACCTGCTCGCCCTAGCGACCAGCACCGGCGGCCTGGGGTCGCTCAACGTGACCAGCGTCGACCCCCTGCTCGCGAGCCTGACGCGAGACATGCTTTCGTACTACTCGCTCGGCTTCGAGGCGACCGCCGCGATCCCCGAAAAGGGCAGACTCCAAGTGCGCGTGCGGCACCCCGAGCTCAGGGTTCGGCACTTCACGCGCTTCGACGAAAGCGCCGCGGGCGGCGAGCTGGAGCGCGCGGCGATGACCGCATTGTTCACCGAGGAGGGAGACAACCCGCTCGAGGCGAGTGTCGAGGTGGGCGCGAGCGAGCGGCAGAAGAACGGCACCCACGTCGTGCCGATCCGGGTGACGGTGCCGATCTCCCAGCTCGCGCTGCTGCCGCAGGCCGACCGGCACGTGGGCAAGCTGTCGCTGGTCGTCCTCGCCCAGAGCGCCGACGGCGATCTTTCCGAGCCCGCGCTCGGCGAGGTACCGATCGAGATCGACAACTCCAAGCTGCTCCAGGCGATGGGCCAGCTCGCCGGCTACCGGCTCCGGATGCGGGTGTCCGAAGGCGAGCAGACCATCGTCATCAGCCTGCGCGACGACATCGCGCGCCGCATCTCGACCCTCAACCTGGCCCTCGACCCCGGTCAGGAACCCTGACCGTGCTGCCGGCGACCGTCGCCAGAGCGGTCTCGCTCGCCGTGCTCGGCCTGACCGCGGCGTTCCCCGCCCTGGCCGATCCGCGGCTGCGGCCGCTGCCCGGCACTCGAGCCGAAGCCGCCACTCTCATCGTCCAGGGCATCGCCGGAGGGCCGCTGCCGGTCGCCGTCCTCGCCCCCGTTGGCGCGCTCGAAGCGGCGGACGAGCCCTCTGCGCTGCGCCTGCCGATCGTCTTCGAAGTACCCGCCGCCGCTCTGCCCGTACCGGCGGCCGCGGCGCCGACCTACGAGTTCTACGTCTACGCGCTCACCCCGGCCGGCGCCGTGGCCGCACACCTCGGGCTGGCCCTCGATCGGGAGGCGACGCCGCTCGCCGCGCGCGCCGGAATGCGGCTGGTCACCTCGCTCGACCTGCCGCCGGGGGACTATTCGCTCCGCCTGCTGGTTCTCGAGCCCGTCAGCCATCGCTTCGGCTTGCGCATTCTCGACGTGACCGTTCCCGCCGACCATCCACCGGCGGCGCTCACCGCGCCGACGATCGACAACGCCTGCTCCGGCTGGCTGCTGGCGACCACACCGCGGGCGCCGCGCCTCACCGCCGCCGCCCGGCCGGTGCTGGTGATCGGCGGCCGGGTAGAGCTATCGAGCGCGCTTTTCGGCTTCGGCGAGAGCGTGCCGGCCATCCGCGTACGCCTCGAGCCGACGAACGCCGAGAGCACCGAGCCCCACACGCTGGCGGCCGAGCTGATCGCCCGCGGCCCGGCGGCCGTTCCGGCCGAGAGCTTGCGCCTCGCCTTCGATCTACCGCCGATCGCGCGCGGCGTCTACCAGCTCTCGCTGGAGCTCGACGGCGGCGCGAGCTCCCTCGCCTCGGCGCCGACCGAAGTGTGGGTGGTCGACGAAGGCGACCTCGGAGCTTCCGGCACCGACCCCTGCGACCGCACCTGGAGCGCCGTGATCGCGAGATCGGGTGGCAGGCGGCCGGCACCCCCCGCCGTCGCCCGCCGCGAGCCCACCGCCGAAGAGCTGGCGGGGCGGCGGCGGCTACGGCGGGCCTACATCGACATGCTGCGCGAGTTCGCGGCCTCGGGCGACGTCGAGGCCGCCAGCCGAGAGCTCTGCGAGCTCGAGAAGAAGCTGGGCAGGGTTCAGACCGGCTTGCACGCCCTGCTCCGTGTCGAGGTCGAAGTCGCCAGACGACTGGCGGCGACCGAGCCCGAGATCCTGCCGGCGCTGATGCTCCTCCACCACCAGGCCTACCTCGAGCATCTGCGCCGTGAGCAGTATCCGCTGGCCGGCCACAGCGGGCGGGCGGTGAAGGCGCTCGCCGAGCTCCTGGTCGACCGCTCCGGCGGCGAGGAGAGCCGCCGGCTCGCGTCGGACATCCTGACCAGCCTCGCGGAGTACGGACATCGCAATCGAATGCTCGTGCCCAGCCAGCTCCTGCTGCGCAGCGCGTTGGAGATGAACCCCCGAAACGAAGACGCGCTCCTGCTCCTCGCGGTGAACTACGAGTGGCTGGGCCGCTACGAAGAGGCGACCCGGCGGCTGGAGCAGATTCTCGAATCCCAGGCCACGAACTCGGAGGCCAAGCTGAGGCTGGCAATCATGCGCCGGCGCCACGGCGACCTCGAGCGGGCCGAGCGCGACCTCCGCCGCATCCTGCGCGAGGGCGCGCCGCCATGGCTGCTGTCGCTGACCTATCAAGCGCTGGTGCGGCTGCTGCGCGAGCAGGAGCGCGACGCCGAGGCCCTGGAGCTTCTCTCCCGGGCACGCGACCGGCTCGGCCCCGACCAGCGCCTGCAGCTGCTCGAGGCCCTGGCCTTCGAGCGCACGGGCCGCCCCGACGAGGCCCGCCAACGGCTCCGCGAGCTGCGCATCGAGGCCACCGCGCCGTCGCCCCGCTACCGCTATGGCCAATCGCTGACGTCACCCCTCGCCTCGCTGCGCGAGGGCGTCGCGCGCGGCGTCGCCGTGCGGCTGCCGCTGCTCACGCGCGCCTTCGAGGAGGAGGCGTCCCGCTGACCGCGGTCGGGCGGGCGCTCCGCGCCTCTCTCTGGCTCGCGGCCCTGGCGGCGGCCGCCGCCTTCGGCCAGGCGCCGGAGGACGAGCTCGCCATCGTCTTCTACTCGCCTTCCGAGCGCGAGGCGGCCTTCGGCGAGACCGACATCGAGGTCGACGTCTACGCCGACGGCGTGCGCGAGGTGATCTTCCTGGTCGACGGCGCCGAGGTCGGCCGCTTCACGCGGCCGCCGTACAAGATGACCGTGGCGCTGGGCGACGACTTCCAGAGCCATCGCTTCGAGGCCGTGGCGCTCGGCGCGATCGGCGAGCTGGTGCGCGGCGCGCGGGAGACGCCCGCGCTGCGCATCGACGAGCAGATCGAGCTCGAGCTCCGGCAGCTCTACGTGACCGTCGACCGGGCCGGCGCCAACGGCCCCGAGCCACTCGGAATGGACGACTTCAGAGTTCGCGACAATTCGGTGCCGCAGCGTCTCGTGACCTTCGAAGGGGGCGACGCCGCCCTGACCGTGGCGCTTCTGGTCGACGCCAGCGACAGCATGCGCGGCGGCCATCTCGAGGCCGCCCTCCAAGGCGTGCGCACCTTCCTCGAGGCAATGCGCGAGCTGGACGAGGCCGCGCTCTATCTCTTCTCGGACTCGATCCGCTATCGCTCTCCCTTTCTGCAGCGCGCCGAGATCCTGCGCGGCGCCCTGAGCGGGGTCGAGCCGGGCGGCGGCACGGCGATCAACGACGCCCTCTATCTCGCCATCCAGCAGCTCGAGGAGCGTCAAGGCAGGCGGGTGGTCGTTCTCCTCTCCGACGGCAGCGACATCCACAGCGCGCTCCAGGCCCGCGACGTCCTATGGGCCATGCGCCGCTGCCGGTCGCTGATCTACTGGATCGAGCTCGCGGACGGCCGCGG
>JAHEKO010000180.1:5869-7538 GCA_024638355.1 Acidobacteriota bacterium | reverse complement strand
TCGATCGGCCCGGCGCTCATGTCCGGGCGGATCGCCGACATCGTGGTCGATCCGACCGACCAGAGCGTCTGGTACGTCGGCGTCGGCTCGGGCGGCGTGTGGAAGACCGAGAACGCGGGCACCACCTGGAACTCGATCTTCGACGGTCAGGGCTCCTACTCGATCGGCTGCGTGACCGTCGATCCGAACAATCCGGCGACGGTCTGGGTCGGCACCGGGGAGAACGTCGGCGGCCGCCACGTCGGCTACGGCGACGGCATCTACCGCAGCCGCGACGGCGGCGCCACCTGGGAGAACCTGGGGCTGGCCGAGTCCGAGCACATCGGCAACATCATCGTCCACCCGGAAGACTCGAACACGGTCTACGTGGCCGCGCAGGGGCCGCTCTGGTCGCCGGGCGGCGAACGCGGGTTGTTCAAGACCACCGACGGCGGTGCCACCTGGGAGAACATCCTGTCGGGCGGCGAGTACACCGGAGTCAACGAGGTGCGGATGGACCCGCGCGACCCCGACGTGCTCTACGCCGCGATGCACCAGCGCGTACGGACGGTGGCGGCGCTCATCAATGGCGGACCCGAGAGCGGCATCCACAAGTCGGAGGACGGCGGCGCGACCTGGCGCGAGCTCGAGACCGGGCTGCCCAAGGAGGACATGGGCAAGATCGGGCTGGCGATCTCGCCGCAGAATCCCGACGTGGTCTACGCGACCATCGAGCTGGCGCACCGCGACGGCGGCCTCTATCGCTCCGAGGACGGCGGCGAGAGCTGGGAGAAGCGCAGCGACTACATCTCCACCGGCACCGGGCCGCACTACTACCAGGAGATCTTCGCCAGCCCCCACAAGTTCGACCGCATCTACCAGATGGACCCGCGGATGCACGTCTCCGAAGATGGCGGCAAGACCTTCGTGCAGGTGGGCGAGGAGCACAAGCACGGCGACAACCACGCGCTGGCGTTCGATCCGAACGATCCCGACTACCTGCTCAACGGCTCCGACGGCGGGGTGTACGAGAGCTGGAACCTGGGCAAGGACTGGAAGTTCGTCGCCAATCTGCCGGTCACCCAGTTCTACAAGGTCGCGGTGGACTACGACGAGCCGTTCTACCACGTGGTCGGCGGCACGCAGGACAACAACACCCAGTACGGGCCGTCGCGCACCGACAACGTGAACGGCATTCGCAACTCCGACTGGCAGATCACCCTCTTCGGCGACGGCCACCAGCCGGCGATCGACCCGACCGATCCGAACATCGTCTACTCGGAATGGCAGGAGGGGAACCTGACGCGCTGGGACCGCAAGACCGGCGAGATCATCTACATCCAGCCGCAGCCCGAGGCCGACGAGGAGTGGGATCGGTTCAACTGGGACTCGCCGATCCTGATCAGCCCGCACGATCCGGCGCGTATCTACTTCGCCTCGCAGCGGGTGTGGCGCAGCGACAACCGGGGCGACAGCTGGACGGCGATCTCCGGCGACCTGTCGCGCGGTGAAGACCGCCTGACGCTGCCGATGATGGGCCGCGTGTGGAGCTTCGACGCGGTCTGGGATCTGTGGGCGATGTCGAAGTACGCCACGGTGACCTCGCTGGCCGAGTCGCCGCTGGTGGACGGCCTGTTCTACGCCGGCACCGACGACGGCCTGATCCAGATCACCGAGGACGGCGGCCAGA
>JAHEKO010000180.1:0-5769 GCA_024638355.1 Acidobacteriota bacterium | reverse complement strand
CTGCGCGAGGAGGAGATCGAGGAGGATCCCGCGATGCTGCTCACCGTGCGCGACGCCGACGGCAACGTCGTGCGCCGGCTCGAGGGTCCGGTGGCCGCGGGCTTCCACCGGGTCGCCTGGGATCTGAGGTATCCCGATCTGGGGCCGTACGATCCCGACGACCAGGGCGGCTTCTTCGCCAGCGCGGGCTATCTGGTGGCTCCCGGCACGTTCAGCGTGAGCCTGGCCAAGCGCGTAGACGGGGAAGTCACCGACTTCGGCAAGTCGCAGTCGTTCGACGTCGCGCCGCTGCGCGAGCGGGGCTACAAGGGCGCCGAGCCGCCGGTGGTGGCCGCCTTCTGGCGGGAGATGGCGGAGATGGGCCGCGTGGTGCAGGCGACGCACGATCTCTTCCACGATACCGAGGAAAAGCTCGAGAGGATTCGCGGCGCCTTGATGGAGTCGACGGTCGCCGACAACTCGCTGGATGATCGCGTGCGCGACATCGAGAAGCGGGTGATGGCGCTGCACGAGAAGCTGGCCGGAAACGATCGCCGCGACAACTACGGCGATCCGGGTCCGGTGAGCGTCCTGCGCCGCCTGGGCGTCGTCGGTCTCGGCAACTCGATGTCGACCTACGGACCGACCCCGATGCACAAGCGTCAGTTCGAGATCGCCGAACAGGACTTCGCCACGATCCACGCCGACTTCGAGGCGATTCTGGAGCAGGAGATACCGGCGCTGGAAGCGGATCTGGAGGCGGCCGGGGTGCCCTGGAGCGCCGGCCGGGGTCTGCCCGGCGGCGACTAGCCTGACCGTCTGGAGGCTCGCCGGCTTCGGCCTGTTGTTCGCCGCGGCGGCTCTCTTGGGAGCCGCGTCGGCCGGGCAGCCGGCCGACGTCGCCGAGCTCCTCGAGCTCTATCAGCGGCGCGACTACTTCGAGCTGCGCGAGCGCCTGGGAGGAGTGCCGGAGGGGCCGCCCGCGGGTCCGGTCGAGCTGCGCTTCGTCGCCGGCGCCGTACAGCATGCCTTCAACCGGCCGCTCGCGTCGAATCGCACGCTCGGCGGCCTGCACGAGGCGGGCGAGGTGCCTCCCGCGCTGGCGGGCGAGGCCCTGCGCCTGCGGATGGCCAACCACCTGCGGCGGCACGAGTACGCGTTCGCGCTGGCCGCGGCGCGCGAGCTGCTCGCGGCGCCGGCGAGCTACCGCGCCCCCGGCGTGGAGGGCGAGGTGCGCAACACGGCGCGGCTGCTGGCGGCGCTGGCGGAGGTGCCGCCGCAGACGGTCGCGGTGGACAAGACGACCCGGCTCAGCCTGCGGCTCGACGGCCGGGTGCCGCTCGACGTCGGTGACCGCACGGTGCGGCTCCGCGTCGACACCGGCGCCAACTTCTCTGTACTCGCCCGCTCGGAGGCCGAGCGGCTGGAGCTGGAGATTCGCCCGCTCGGACTCCGGGTCTCGACCTCCATCGGGGTACCGGCGGAGGCCGATGTGGCGGTCGCCGCGCGGGCTCGGCTCGGCGGCGCCGACTACCGCCACGTCGTATTCCTGGTCTTTCCGGACGAGCTCCTGAAGTTCCCGGATGGCAGGCGAATTCCGGGGCTGGTCGGATTCCCGATGCTCGAAGCGCTGGGCGAGGTCCGCTTCTGGTCCGACAACACCATGGAGATTCCGGCGCGACCGCCCCGGCGCAAGGGCTTCAATCTGGCGTTCGACGACCAGGAGCCGCTGGTGCGCGCGCAGGCGCTCGGAGGCGATCTGGTCTGCCGGCTCGACACCGGGTCGAACCGAACGTTCTTCTATTCGCCGTTCTATCGCCGCTTCGAGGATCGCATCGACACGATCGGCGATCCGCAGAGGGTGAAGGTGGGTGGCGTCGGCGGCGTCCGCGAGATCCGGGTCTACCGCCTGCCCTTCCTGACGCTCAGCCTGGCGCGCGCGGACATCCGGATCACGCGCGCCGACGTCTATACCCAGGCTCTGGTCGACGGCGCCGCCGAGTATCTGGATTGCAACGTCGGCCGCGACGCGCTGCGCGGCTTTCGCTTCTACGGGATCAACTTCCGCTCCACGACCCTGGTTCTGGGCTAGTAGAAAGCTGGTGAGAAGGGCAGGCTAGCGGCCAGCCAGGCGGCTCTCGACGATCGGCACGCTCTCCGCGCGAACCGCCAGGAAGCTGCCGCCGCGCGGTGCCTCCTCGAAGGCGAGGCGGGCGGCATCGGCGTCGTAGCGGCCGAACCGGTAGCCGTGGTCGCGCAGCAGATCGAGAAGCTCGTCGCGGCTGGCCCCCAGCCGGTGCAGCTGTGGATCCAACGCCTCGAGCAGGATCAGCGGCAGCCGACCCGCTTCGAGAAGCGCCTCGGCGCCGCGCAGCGCGGCGAGCTCGCCGCCCTCGAGGTCGAGCTTGGTGAGAGCGAACGACCCGTCGCCGGGCAGCACGTCGTCGAGCCGCACCACGGCGACGGTCGCGACGAGGTGGTCGGCGGGCGCCTCGAGCACGAGCTGGTTGCTGACGTCCATGTCGGTGATCAGGCTCATCTCGCACTCGGTGCCGCCGAGCGCCGCCTCGAAGACCTCGACGTGGGTCACGCGGTTGAGCTCGAGGTTACGGCGCAGGAGACTCGCCGCGGCGGGGGCGGGCTCGAACGCGATCACTCGGCCGTCGACGCCGACCCAGCGGCTCAGCAGTAGCGACACCAGCCCGATATTGGCCCCGCCGTCGACGACGTGGTCTCCCGGCCGCAGGTAGCGCTCGCAGAAGCGAAGCTCGTGATACTCGAAGTAGCTGCCGAAGTAGACCAGGTTCGACACTCCGCCGGCCTGGCGATCGGCGACCACCCGCAGCTCCTCGCCGAGGGGCAGCGTCGCCGGCAGCCGCCCCAGCCTCTTGCGCAGCTGGAACGCTATCGACGCGGCGAGACGCCGCAGCCGTCGCCCGCGGTTGTTGGGATGGCGCCAGATCTTGCGAGGTACGGAGACGAGGTGGTGGAAGCCCGAGCGGCTCCGGTAGGTCAAAGCGGCTGGTCAGTCGCCTTCGGCGCCATCGCGGTGCGACGGCTGCACGATCATGATGTGCGCCCAGGGCTCGCCCGGCGACATCAGCCAGGGCTGGTCGTCGGCGATCGGCTCGAGCGGCAGGCCCGTGGTCTCGCCGGTGGCGCCCGCGATGTAGATCGAGTAGACGCGGTTGCCGCCGAGGACTCTCTGCGTCTCCGCGTCGAAGCTGCCCGGCGGCCCGGTGAGCGAATAGAGAGCGGCCGGACCCGCTGGAAAGGCGAGATCGCCGGCGGCGATCTCGTCGCGCCGCATGCTCAGGATGTCGGCGCGCTCGACCCCCTGCGCCCGCAGCTCGCGACCGCGCGCCATGAACGGCTCGAGCGAGGCGTGGTAGCAGGCGACGTGAAAGCGCTCGTCGCCGGGGTCGTCGGCGAGGCAGACCAGATCACCGCTTCCGCCGCGCAGCTCGATCAGGCTTCCGTCCGGGTCGTAGCCGAGCACCCGCGCGGCGTCGCGTCGCTCGGGCGGAGCCGGGGCGACCGCGGCGTGAATCTGATCGGCCGGCGGCGGGATCTCGGCGCCCCACGCCGTGGCGGCCGCGGCGAGGACCGTCACGAGGGAGAGGCTGGTGCTCCAGGTGCTCCAACGGGTCGACATACGATCTCCTTTTCGTCGCGCCAGACTAGTCCACGCGGAACGACGCGGTCAAAAAGTGCCTGGTAGGATTGCGCGATTCGATCGATACGGAGCTGAAATGCGAACGACCCTGCGGTTCTTGTGCGCGCTCCTCTGCGCCTCTCTCCTCGTCTCCTGCCAGCCGGCCGGTTCGAAGGCGGCCGGAGCCGACGAGACCTGGCTTCTGGCAGGCGGCACCGTGCTCACGATGGACGCCGCCGGCACGGTCATCGAGGACGGCGCGGTAGCGCTGCGCGGCGCCCGCATCGAGGCGGTGGGTCCGAGCGCCGAGCTGCGCGAACGGTATCCGGCGGCGCGCGAGGTGTCCGCCGAGGGCCGGATCGTGCTGCCGGGACTGATCAACCTGCACACCCATGCGCCGATGACGCTCTTTCGCGGACTGGCCGACGACCTGCCGCTGATGCAGTGGCTCGAAGAGGTGATCTTTCCGGCCGAAGCGGACCTCGTCGACGAGGAGTTCGTGCGCTGGGGGACCCGGCTCGCCTGCCTGGAGATGCTGCGCGGCGGCGTCACCACCTTCGTCGACATGTACTACTTCGAAGACGCGATCGCCGAGGAGGCGGAGCGCTGCGGCATCCGCGCGGTCGTCGGTGAGACCCTCATCGACTTCCCGGCGCCCGACAACAAGAGCTGGGACGAAGCGATCGCCTACACCGAGCGCTTCGTCGAGCGCTGGCGCGGGCACGAGCGGATTACCCCCGCGGTCGCCCCGCACGCGCCCTACACCGTCTCGGCCGAGCATCTGCAGGCCGCGCACGCGCTGGCGGCGACGCACGACGTGCCGCTTCTCATCCACCTGGCCGAGGACCGGTCGGAGATCGACCAGCTCCTCGAGCGCACCGGCATGCGCTCGGTCGAGTATGCCGACGAGCTGGGGATTCTGGATTCCCGGGTCGTCGCCGCGCACATGGTGTGGCCGAGCGACGGGGAGATCGCGCTGCTGGCCGAGCGTGGGGTCGGCGTCGCCCACTGCCCGGAGTCGAACATGAAGGTCGCGGCCGGGGTCGCCCCGGTGCCGAAGATGCTCGCCGCCGGAGTCGCGGTAGGCCTGGGCACCGACGGCCCGGCGTCGAACAACGATCTCGATCTGTGGAGCGAGATCGACACGGCGGCCAAGATCCACAAGATGGTGGACTTCGATCCGACCCTGGTGAGCGCGCGCGAGGCGGTACGGATGGCGACGATCGGCGGCGCACGAGCGCTCGACCTCGAGCACGAGATCGGCTCCCTCGAGCCGGGCAAGCTCGCGGACCTGATCGTCGTCGACCCGAGCGGCTATCACCAGAGGCCGCTCTACGATCCGTTCTCGGCTCTCACCTATTCGACCCGGGCCTCGGACGTCGTGATGGTCGTGGTCCACGGCCGGGTGCTGGTCGAAGGGGGCGAGGTGCTGAACGAGGACGTCGACGCCGTGCTCGAAAGGGTCGAGGAATACCGCCGCCTGATCGCCCCGCGGCGGCGCGGCTAGCCGGTCGGGCAGCCCCGCGCCGATCGGCCGGTGGATCTTCGCCGGAAGGTCGAGAACACCAGGGGCGTGCTAGCCTTTCGGGTGCGGCGAGGGACTCCAATTGACCCTCGTCGCCGTCTCGGGACGACGGGAAACTCGACCGCAAGGGCCGCTTGCGGCCCTTGCCTGTTTCAGGCCGCCGGGAAGCAGCTCCGCATCAGATCTGCGAAGTCGGCCGTCCAATCGGCAACCTCGACGCCGGCCACGCCGCGCCGCTCCAGATGCCGGGTAATCAGGCCGCTCGGGTCGGATCGCGCCGTGCGCACCCAGTAGTGCTTGCCGAGGGCGCGCTCGAACCGGTCGGGAGCGTTCTGCAGGGTCTTGACCTTGATCCGCTTCTCCTTCGGGTCGTCGTCGCGCAGGGCCTGTGCCTCCATCCGCACCTCGGACAGCTTGTCCTCCTGGATCTCGACGTAGCGGCCGCCCAGCCAGCGCATGAGATTCATGTCGGTCATCGACAGTCCGATGAACACGCAGTGGGTGTCGTGGAGAGCGAAGCTGACGGTCCGGTTGGCGAAGGAGGTCGGGTTCGCCACCGACTCCCAGTACTGGGCATCGGTGAAGACCAGGGTGTCGGCGGCGCCGCGCC
>JAHEKO010000179.1:3360-7577 GCA_024638355.1 Acidobacteriota bacterium | reverse complement strand
CCCACCGGTGGTCAGCGTCGAGGCGCCGCGCGCGCCGCTGGTCAGCGCCTGGACGGCGCCGGCGAGCCCGCCGCCGGCGATCACCGCCAGGGTCCACTTGAGCAGCGGGTCGGCGTCGGTCACCACCGAGGCCGTCGCCACGACGCCGGCGACCACCGCCGTCGGCGCGGCCACCGTGTCGAGCAGGTTGTCGAGCCACGGCAGATAGTAGGCGCCGATCTCCATCAGGGTGGCCACGCCGAAGACGATCAGCGCCGGCGTCGAGCCGATCCACTCGAACCGGCCGTCGACGCCCAGATAGCCGAGGTGCGCGGCGGCGCTCATCACCAGAAACGGTACGAAGATGCGGAAGCCGCAGGCGGCGGCCAGTCCCAGGCCCAGGCAGACGTTGAAGAACAGGTCCATCGACATCGCTCTCTACCCCCTACGATTCGTCGAGCAGTTGGATTCGGCGAATGTGACGGCCGCCCTCGAACGGGGTGGCCAGCCAGACGTCGACCATCTCCCGCGCGAGGTCCAGCGACACCAGGCGCTCCCCGAGCGAGATCATGTTGGCGTCGTTGTGCTCGCGGGCGAGCCGGGCCGTCTCGGCGCTCCAGCAGAGCGCGCAGCGCGCGCCGCGCACCCGGTTGGCCGCCATCGCCTCGCCGTTGCCGGAGCCTCCCAGAACGATTCCACGCTCGCAGTCGCCGTGAGCGACCGCCTCGGCGGCCGGCCGGCAGAAGAGCGGGTAGTCGACCGACTCGGTCGAGTCCGTGCCGAAGTCCACCACCTCGTGCCCGGCGGCCGTCAGGTGCTCCTTGAGGGCCTCCTTGTAGCGGTAGCCGGCGTGGTCGGAGGCGATGGCGATCTTCATGCCCGCGAGCTTAGCTCAAGGCTCCGGCCTACTCCCCGATCTCGAAGGTGAGAGTCGCCCAGTTCGACTCGTGGGTGATCTCGCCTTCGTCGACCTCGACCATGTGAATCAGCCGGACATACCACTTGCCGGCCCGGGTGAGCTCGAAGCCGGCGACGCCCGAGCCGTTCGTCCGGGTGCGCACCGCTTCGCTGTGGCCGCCTTCCTCGTCGTGGCCATGGTGGCCGGCGTGACTGGCGTAGACCAGCTGATCGGCCACCGGCTCGCCGTCGCGCTCCACCACGAACTCGAAGCGGTCGCCGACGCCGAGCTCGTAGGGATGGACCAACGGCACGATCTCGATCGGATAGCCAAGGCGGTAACCGAAGTTCGCGGTGCGCTCGTCGCCGACCTGGAAGATCGTCTTCACGTGCTTCGAGTAGAGCTCGTTGGCGTCGTCGCCCAGCCGGCCCTCCCGCTCGCGCGCGGCCAGCATGTCGAGCACGCCATCGTGCTCGAGATACTCGTTGAAGTCGGCGGCCGCGAGCTCGATCGCGCGGGCGACCGTGGAAACGCCTACCAGGTAGGTGCCCGGGACCTCGGTGCGAAGCTCGAGCCAGGTCGTGTTGTCGCGGTCCGACCAGGAGGAGAGCGGCGGCACCTTCACCTCGGGGCCCGGGCCGACGACGTTGGCCTTGCGCATCCGGTCCCGGGCGATCGCGTTCTCGCTCTTTTCGTAGGTGCCGTTGAGCAGCGCGATCGTGGTCTCGCTGCCGGGCTCCACGAAGTAGCTCTCCGGCTTGAGAAACATGTCGTGTGCGCCGCTGAACGACGCGACGAGCAGTAGAAGGACGATCCCCAGGACGATGACGCGGTTCATTCTTCGCTCCTTTCCTCTTCGGCCGTGGACCCCTCTCCGGCCAGCCGGCCGAGCCAGGAGTCTAGCTCCGACCAGCGCCGCCAGCGAGCGACGCCGAGATAGACGACCGCGAAGCTCGCGATGACCAGCGGCGCCGCGACCCACGCCGGCAGCGCCGCGGCCGCGTACCAGACTCCGGTCGACGGGATCAGGGCGACCGCGGCCAGCGCCACCATCCGGCCGAGAGCGTCCCAGGGGAGTGAGAGCGCCGGGAGCACACCGCGCGACCGCAGCCGCAGGGCCGACAGCTCGACCCAGGCGGCCAGGCCGCCGGCGAGAGCCAGTCCCACACCCCCCAGCCGCAGCTCGCCCTCCGCCGGCGACGACGAAAAGAGCGCGCCGACCGGATACCGGTCGAGCAGCAGCATGAGCCCGATGCCGACGACGACCGACGTCGCCACCCGGAGGACCGCCGTCGTCGCGGGGATGCGGGTGTTGCCGTGGGCGTAGTAGAGGTTCTGGAGGAGCCGCGCCCAGGTCGCCGCCAGCAGACCGAGCGAGTACGCTCCCAGAATGCAGTAGACCAGCCAGTTGGCCTCACGGCCAAAGCTGCCGCGGCGGTAGACCGCCCCGACGATGAGGTAGCCGAAGGCGAGATAGCCGACCATCGTCGGGACCACGAGAAAGGCGATCTGGCGCAGGCTGCGGCGGGCCCGCGAGGCCACCGCGGCGGCGCTCTCCGCGGCTCTCCGCCGCGACAGCTCGGGCAGCTCGGCGGCGGCGACCGAGGCGCCGAAGAGCGCGAAAGGCAGGAGATAGAGGATCGAGCCATAGCGCAAACCGATGATCGCGCCGACGGTGAGCAGCGACGCCAGCACCTGGTCCAGATAGGTGGAGATCTGGAGCGCGCCGCGCGCTCCGAGCATCGGGCCGAGGGCGCGCAGGGTTTCCGCAACGCCGGCGACGCGGGTGGAGAGCGCCACGCGGAAGCCGCGCGACAGCCGGAGGACCAGAGGCATCTGCACCAACAGCTGCAGCAGCCCACCCGCGAGCGCGCCCCAGCAGGCGATCAGCAGAAGCCTGTCGAGCCGTGCGCCACCTTCGAATCCGGGCGCCCCCGCCAGCCAGAAGGAGCCGCCGATCAGAGCGCTGATGATCGCCGAGTTCCAGACCACCGGGGCGAAGTAGGGCAGAAAGAAGCGTCGATGGCTGTTGAGCACGCCGAGCGCCCAGGCCGACAGCACCAGGAAGCCGGTCATCGGAAACAGGATCCTGACGGCGCTCACCGCCAGCGGGAAGCGGTCGGTGCCGGCGTTCCCCGCGGCGACCCGGGCGGCGTCGGCCAGGAAGCCGGGCGCCATCACGGCGACGATCGGGCGTGCCAGCAGGATCCCGGCGAGCGCCAGCGCGGCGGCCGCCGCCAGCAGCAGGCCGAACATCGCGCCGGCCAGCCTCCCCGCCTCCTCCTCCCGGCCCTCTTCGAGCATTCTCGAGTAGACGGGGATGAACGAGGCCGACAGCGTCTGCTCGCCGAGCAGATTCTGCAGCAGGTTGGGGCCGCGCATCACCGCGCCGAAGACGTCGCCGTGGCCCCCGGCGCCGAAGACGAAGGCGATCGACGCCTCGCGGACCAGCCCGAGCACCCGACTCGAGAGAATCCCACCCGCCACGCGCACGGAACCCACCACTTTGGGGCGTGTCACCGGTCGAGAGGATATCCTCTCGCCGTCGCCATGCCGATCTACGAGTTCTTGTGCCGCGACTGCAACACCCTGTTCAACTTCTTCTCGGCGAAGATCGACACCGAGGCCAAGGCCGCCTGTCCGCGCTGCTCCCGGCCCCTCGAGCGGCGTCCCGCTTCGTTCGCCACCCTCAAGCACCGGGGGGCAGAGGAGCCGGACCCGTTCGCCGGCCTCGACGACTCCGCCCTCGACAGCGCCATGGACTCGATGGCCGAAGAGTTCGAGGCCGTCGGCGACAACGAGGACCCGCGCCTGATGGCCCAGCTCCTGCGTAAGTTCGGCGAGGCGTCGGGCATGGAAATGGGACCGCGCATGGAAGAGATCCTGGCCCGGCTCGAGTCGGGGGCCGATCCCGACGCGCTGGAGGAGGAGCTCGGCGACGAGCTCGACAGCGAAGAGGCGCTGCAGGACCTCTTCCGGGCCAGACAGGCGCTGGCGGGCGAGATCCGCCGTCATCCCCGGGTCGACAAGGAGCTCTACTTCCTGTGAGTGCGGCGCGGCAGCTCGCCGGCGCCATCGACGAGGCCGGCACCGGCCTCGTGCTGGTCGTGACCGGCGCCGGCATCAGCCGGGCCAGCGGCCTTCCGACCTTCCGCGGCAGCGAGCCGGGAGCGATCTGGAAGAACGACGACATCATGCGCGCGACGCGCGCCTACTTCGAGAGCGATCCGGTCGAGCATTGGCGCTGGTATCTCGATCGTTTCGCCGCGCTGGACCGCGTGCGGCCGAACTCCGCCCATCAGGCCCTCACCCGCCTCGAGCGCTGGCAGCGGGCGCGCTC
>JAHEKO010000179.1:0-3260 GCA_024638355.1 Acidobacteriota bacterium | reverse complement strand
AGAGCGATCCGGTCGAGCATTGGCGCTGGTATCTCGATCGTTTCGCCGCGCTGGACCGCGTGCGGCCGAACTCCGCCCATCAGGCCCTCACCCGCCTCGAGCGCTGGCAGCGGGCGCGCTCTGGAGACTTCCGCCTCGTCACCCAGAACATCGACACCCTGCACGAGCAGGCGGGCTCGGAGGCGCTGATCAAGGTCCACGGCTCGGCCGACCGGGTGCGCTGCCCGCGCCCCGGCTGCGAGAACGGCGCGCCGCGCGGATCGATCGCCCGCTCGGCGGTCGATTTCGCTCCCTTCCTGGCGCTGCCGTCGCTGGAAGCTCTCCCCCGCTGCCCGCTGTGCGGCGAGATCCTGCGCCCCCACGTCCTCTTCTTCGACGAGTACTACGACGAGCACGGCGACTACCGATTCGCCGAAGTCCGAAGCCTGGCGGGTAGTGCCGAGATGGCGATCTTCGCCGGCACCTCCTTCTCGGTCGGCGTGACCGATCTGCTGGTCGAGGCGGTCGCGGCGCGCGGCAAGCCGATGTTCTCGATCGACCCGCACGCCGACCCCCCAAGGGTCCGGGTGCCGCTGACCCCGATCCGCGAGCCCGCCGAGACGCTTCTGCCGCGCGTCGGCGAGATCCTCGAGCGAGGCTGACGGCGGCTCGCGAGACCGGAAGTCCTGGATCGGCGAGGAGCGGCGCTTCGCTCCGGGGCCGCAAGGCGGCGTGAAATCGCGAATCGGCCCGATCCCGTAGAATCCATCAACTCCGATGCCCGACACCCTCGCTCTGCTCGATCCCCTGCTGACGCACGGCGTCGAAGAGTCCCACTGGTCGACGCTGCTGCATCATGCCCTGCGGTTCGGCCACCCGCCGCCCCACCGGCGCGTCTACGTCAACCGCACCCTGCGTCTCGAGACCATCGAGCACATCGGCTTCGACCTCGACTGGACGCTGGCCGACTACAACCGCCCGGCGCTCGATGAGCTCACCTTCGAGCTGGCCGTCGAGCGCCTGATCGAGCTGGGATATCCGGCGGAGGTCCGTAAGGCCGAGTTCCGTCCCGACTTTCCGCGCCGCGGCCTCCTGGTCGACAAGAAGTCGGGGGTCGTCTTGCGGATGAACCGGCATCGGTACGTCGGACAGGCCTATCTCGGCCGCCGCGCACTGGGGCGCCGCGAGATTGTCCGGCTCTACCGGCAGGAGCCGATCAGCCCGTCGAGCGAGCGCTTCTACCATGTCGACTCGCTGTTCGAGCTGCCCGAGACGAACCTCTACTCCGAGCTGGTCGAGATCGCGGAGCGGCGGCCCTCTCTCGGCCTGCCCGACTCACGGCAAATGTTCGTCGACACCCGCACGGTCATCGACTGGCTGCATTCGGAAGGTCCGCTCAAACCGCGCATCCTGGCCAACATCGGCAGCTACCTGCGGCGCGACAAGGAGCTGGGGCTGGCGCTGCTGCGGCTCGCGCTCAGCGGCCGCAAGATCATCCTCATCACCAACTCACCCTGGACGTACGCCGATCAGATCTGCTCGTTCCTCTTCGATGGCCTTCTCCCCGGCCTCGACTCCTGGCGCCAACTCTTCGACCTGGTGGTGGTGGACTCTTGCAAGCCGGCGTTCTTCCGCAAGAACCGGCCCTTCGTGCGCCTCGACGCCGACGGTCGGCCGAGCGGCGAGACCGACACTCCCGAATGGCGGCAGTCCTACAGCGGTGGCTCGTTGAGCGGCCTGATGCGGCTCCTCGACTGCCCGGGCGAGAAGGTGCTCTACGTCGGCGATCACATCTACGGCGACATCGTCTCCTCGAAGATCGAGTCGACCTGGCGCACGGCGCTCATCGTCTCCGAGCTCGAGGACGAGATGCAGAGGAGCGGCGAGATGGCCTTCGAGCTCGGGCGTCTCTCCGAGCTGCGCCACCGTCTCGCCGATCTGGGACATCAGATGGACCGCCTCCACGACGTCGTCAGCCTCTACCGGAGGCTGGTCAGCAACGGGCCGGAACTCACCGAGAGCGTGCAGGACGCGATCCACGGCCTGTTCAGCGACATGAAGCACCACCATCGCAATCTGCGCCGCCGGGTGAGCCGGATGTCGCAGCGCATCTCGGATCGCCACAACCCCTACTGGGGCTCGTTCTTCAAGCAGGGCAGCAGCAAGACGCTCTTCTCGAGCCAGCTCGAGTCGTACGCCTGCCTCTTCACGTCGCGAGTGAGCAACTTCGGGTTCTACGGCACCAACCACTACTTCCGTGTGATCGAGGACACGATGATGCACGAGGGGCGCGGGGAATAGGAAGGCAGCGAAGCATGAGGGCAGGAAAGCTCATAGCCGCGCTAGTGCTACTCGGAATTGTCGTGATCGGCGCGAGGGTGTGGTTCACCGGTGGTAACAAAGCGCAACCCGCCGACTCGAGCGACAGCACGCCGGGTCCGCAAACGGCGGCCAACCGAGGGCCCGCCCCCCGGTTCTACTATTTCGACGAGCAGCCGTTCGGACTCGGCCTCGGTGAGGACGTCGTCGCCGTCGAGCAGGGCTTCGCCGGCGCCTTCGTGACCACCAACTACGCTGGAATCGACGCCTGGGCCGTGTTCGGCCTCTACGCCCCGAGGCCCGGGGCCGGGGCGGAGAGCGCCAGCAGCGCCGCCGTCGCGATGGATGAGTTCGCGCGGAACGACAGTTGGAGCTGGAGGCACGTCCGGCATCGGCTGCCCGTCGGCCTCGGTCCCTTCGACGAGTTCGGCGGCTGGGACGAGGCGACGAGCCTCGGCAACGTGCTCACCGATTACGTTGCGGTCGACCAGGGCACCGGTCTGAGGGTCCCCGACCTCGTAGTCCCGTACGCGAAAGGCGGCAAGATCGGCCTTTTCGGCGGCGCCGGGAACGGCAAGACCGTTCTGATCACGGAGCTCCTCAAGGACGTTGCCAGGTCGACCGACGGCTTCTCGGTGTTCGCAGGCTTCGCGGGGTCCGCCGCGGTCGAGGACCTGGCGAACTCGCAGGCCGGCAGGGATGCGAGCGGCGGCGGCCAGCCGGCGGCGGCGATCTCTTCGGACGGCGTCTTCACCCGCCTCGAACAGGCCGGGGCGGACGAGCCTCCGATCATCCAGCAGTGGGAAGGGCCCGTACAAATCCTCGTGATCGAAAGGGACGAGCGGAGTCCGGGCCTTTTTCGCGTCGAGATCCAGGTGCCGGAGCCGGGCTACGAAGTGCTGCTGAACACCCGGGAGCGCCGAATGTTGCAGGCGGGAGAACGCTGACATGACCGACTTGAA
>JAHEKO010000178.1:2807-7582 GCA_024638355.1 Acidobacteriota bacterium | reverse complement strand
GGAGGCGGGCCCGTACGTCGTCTACCGCGACCGGAGCGAGAGCGAGGTGCGCGACACCTCCTTCGTCAGGCGCGGCGAGAGCGGTTGGAGCGCTCCCGCTCCGGTAGCCGTCGACGGCTGGAAGATCGAGGGTTGCCCGGTGAACGGTCCCGAGACGGACGCCGTGGGCGGCCTGGCCGTGACCGCGTGGTTCACCGCGGCGGGCGGTGCCTCGCGAGTGCTCGCGGCGATCTCGACCGACGACGGAGCGACGTTCGGAGAGCCGGTCACGGTTGATGGGGCCCGCCCGCTCGGCCGGGTCGACGCGGTGCTCGACGGCACCGGCGGCGCCGTGGTCAGCTGGCTCGCCGCCAGCGGTGAGAGAGCGGCCGTGAAGGTGGCTCGTCTCCACGACGGGGCTCTCGGCGAGCCGCTGACGATCGCCGAGACTTCCGCCGCCAGGGCCAGCGGTTTCCCCCGTCTCGCCCGGCGCGGCGATGCGGTCTACCTGGCCTGGGTCGATCTCGCGACCGCCCAACCCGCGCGCCTGCGGGTTCGGGAGATCCCCGTCGCCGCGATCGCGTTCTGAGGCCGAGGCCGTTCTGGCGGGCGCTGGTGCCGTCGTGGAGCTGCGAGCGCAGCTCAAATAAATCGAATAGTCGTTCGTTTGAGGAGATTCATCGGAGCGTTTAGAATGGCCGATCCGACCCACCCGACTCGTATCCACCGGCAGGGGAAAGAAGATGAAGATGAACGTCGATCTGTTCCAGGACATCGATCCTGAGGAGACGCGCGAGTGGAAGGAAGCGCTCGAGGAGGTGATCGAGCGCGATGGTCCCGAGCGCGCCCACTTCCTGATCGAGGCGATGGTCGAGAAGGCCCGGCGGTCCGGGGCCTATCTGCCCTACAACGCGACCACCGCCTACGTGAACACCATTCCGCCGCACCTCGAGGAGCAGCGGCCCGGCGATCCCTCGCTCGAGCGGCGGATCAAGAGCATCATCCGCTGGAACGCGATGGCCATGGTGGTGCGCGCCAACCGGGGTGGCGGCAATCTGGGCGGGCATATCGCCACCTACCAGTCGCAGGCCAACCTCATGGAGATCGGGTTCAACCACTTCTTTCACGCTCCGAGCGACGAGCACGGCGGCGATCTGGTCTTCATGCAGGGCCACAGCTCGCCCGGCGTCTACGCGCGCGCGTTTCTCGAGGGCAGGCTCACCGAGGAGCACCTGCTCAACTTCCGCAGCGAGGTCGACGGCAAGGGGCTGTCGTCGTACCCGCATCCGCGGCTGATGGACGACTTCTGGCAGTTCGCCACCGTATCGATGGGCCTCGCGTCGCTGATGGCGATCTACCAGGCGCGGTTCATGAAGTACCTCGACAATCGCGGCATCATCGAGGCCAGGAACCGCAAGGTCTGGGCCTTCCTCGGCGACGGCGAGATGGACGAGCCCGAGTCGCTCGGCGCGATCTCGCTCGCCACCCGCGAACATCTCGACAACCTGATCTTCGTCATCAACTGCAACCTGCAGCGGCTCGACGGGCCGGTGCGCGGCAACGGCAAGGTCATCCAGGAGCTCGAGGCGGTCTTCCGCGGGGCCGGATGGAACGTGATCAAGGTGATCTGGGGCAGCAACTGGGACCCGCTGATCAAGAAGGACAAGAACGGTCTGCTCCACCAGCGGATGGAGGAGGCGGTGGACGGCGACTACCAGGCGTACGCCGCCCGCGGCGGCGCCTTCGTGCGCGAGCACTTCTTCGGCAAGTACCCGGAGCTGGCCGAGATGGTCGCCGACTACTCCGACGAGGACCTCTACCGCCTGAAGCGCGGCGGCCACGACCCGCAGAAGGTCTACGCGGCCTACGCGGCGGCGGTGAAGCACACCGGCCAGCCGACCGTCATCCTGGCGAAGACCATCAAGGGCTACGGCATGGGCGAGGCGGGCGAAGGCCAGAACATCACCCACCAGCAGAAGAAGATGGGCGAGGAGTCTCTCGTCCACTTCCTCGACCGCTTCAACATCCCGATCTCCGAGGAGCAGGTCGACGAGCTGCCGTTCTACAAGCCCGAGGAGGACAGCGCTCCGATGCGCTATCTGCACGAGCGGCGCGAGCGCCTCGGCGGCTATCTGCCGAGCCGCCGCACCAGCGTCGAGCCGCTCTCCACTCCGGAGCTGTCGATCTTCAGCTCGGTCCTCGAAGGGAGCGGCGACCGCGAGCTCTCCACCACGATGGCCTTCGTGCGCTTGCTGATGGCCCTGACGCGCGACAAGGAGCTCAAGGAGCACATCGTGCCGATCGTCGCCGACGAGGCGCGCACCTTCGGCATGGAGGGGATGTTCCGCCAGTTCGGCATCTACGCGCCCTTCGGCCAGCTCTACGAGCCCGAGGACGCCGATCAGCTCGCCTACTACCGCGAGGACAAGAAGGGCCAGATCCTCCAGGAGGGCATCACCGAGGCGGGCGCCTTCTCGTCGTGGATCGCCGCCGGCACCAGCTACTCGAATCACGGCATCGCCATGATTCCGTTCTTCATCCTCTATTCGATGTTCGGCTTCCAGCGTATCGGCGACTTCATCTGGGCGGCGGCCGACATGCAGGCGCGCGGCTTCCTGGTCGGCGCCACCGCCGGGCGGACCACCCTGAACGGCGAGGGGCTGCAACATCAGGACGGCCATAGTCCGATCAACGCGGCGACCGTGCCGAGCTGCGTCGCCTACGACCCGACGTTCGCCTACGAGCTCGCGGTGATCATCCAGGACGGCCTCAAACGGATGTACCGGAACGACGAGAGCGTCTTCTACTACATCACCGTGTTCAACGAGAACTATCCCCATCCGGCGATGCCCGCGGACGCCGAGGAGGGGATACGCAAGGGCCTCTATCTGCTGCGCGAGGGCGAGGGCGACGGTCCCAGGGTGCAGCTCATGGGTTCGGGCTCGATCCTGCGCGAGGTGTTGTCGGCCGCCGACCTGCTGAGCGAGGACTTCGGGGTCGTCGCCGACATCTGGAGCGCCACCAGCTTCAACGAGCTGCGGCGCGACGGCATCTCCACCGAGCGCTGGAACCGCCTGCACCCGGACGAGGAGCCGCGCCGGAGCTACGTCGCGACCTGCCTCGAGGGCCGCGACGGTCCGGTGATCGCCTCTACCGACTACATGCGAGCGTTTCCCGACCAGATCCGCCAGTGGGTTCCGGGGCGCTTCGTCGCCCTCGGCACCGACGGCTTCGGGCGCAGCGACACGCGCGAGAAGCTGCGCTCCTTCTTCGAGATCGATCGCCGGCATGTCGCCGTCGCCGCCCTCAAGGCGCTGGCCGACGACGGCGCGGTCCCGACCGAACGGGTCAAGGAGGCGATCTCGAAGTACTCGGTCGATCCTGACCGTCCCGACCCGTGGTCGGTGTAGCGGGAGCTCGAATCATGGCCGAACTCAAGGACGTGGTAGTTCCCGACATCGGTGACTTCGACGAGGTCGACGTCATCGAGGTGCTGGTCGCCAGCGGAGACGTGGTCGCCCAGGAGGATTCCATCATCACCCTGGAGAGCGACAAGGCGACCATGGACGTGCCGGCCCCGTTTGCCGGCAAGGTCAAGGAGGTGAAGGTCAAGGCCGGCGACAAGGTCGGTCAGGGGGCCCTGATCCTCAAGCTCGAGGTCGAGGCGGAGCCGAAAGAGGCTCCCGCCGAGGAAGAGGCCAAGCCGGAGAAGAAGCCGAAGCCCGAAGACAAGGGAGAGGGCGAGACGGCTCCCGAGGCGCCGGCGCCCGACGAGTCGGACGCGGAGCCGCCCCGCGCTCCGGATCGCGCCGCCGCCGCGCCCGCGGACCATGCCGACTTCAAGCGGGCGTACGCCAGCCCGGCGGTGCGCCGCCTCGCCCGCGAGCTCGGCGTCGACCTGACACGGGTTCGCGGCACCGGCCGCAAGTCGCGCATCCTCAAGGAGGACGTCCAGCAGTTCGTCAAGAAGACGCTGAGCGAGCCGGCCGCCAGGGGAGCCGGCCTCCCCGAGGTTCCGATGATCGACTTCTCCCGCTTCGGCGAGATCGAGCGGGTGCCGCTCAGCCGCATCCAGAAGATCTCGGGCCCGCGGCTGCACGCCAGCTGGGTGAACCTGCCCCACGTCACCCAGCACGACGATGCCGATATCACCGAGCTCGAAGCGTTTCGCAAGGAGCAGAAGGCGGCTGCCAAGGAGCAGGGGATCAGCCTGACGCCGCTCGCCTTCATCATGAAAGCGGTGGTCGCGGCTCTCGGCGAGTATCCGGCGCTCAACGCCTCGCCCGATCCGGACGGCGAGCACCTCATCCTCAAGCGCTACTACCATCTCGGCTTCGCGGTCGATACCGCCGACGGCCTGGTCGTGCCGGTGATCAAGGACGTCGATCGCAAGGGCATCCTGGCGATCGCGCGTGAGCTCGGCGAGATCAGCGCGGCGGCGCGCGAGGGCAAGCTCAAGCCCGACCAGATCCAGGGGGCCACCTTCACCATCTCCAGCCTGGGCAGCATCGGCGGCTCGCACTTCACCCCGATCATCAATGCGCCGGAGGTCGCCATCCTCGGCGTGGCGCGAGCCCGGATGCAGCCGGTCTGGCAGGGCGACGACTTCGCGCCGCGACTCGTGCTGCCGCTTTCGCTCTCCTACGACCACCGAGTGGTCGACGGCGCGATGGCGGTGCGCTTTACCACCTACCTGACCGGGCTTCTTTCCGATATCCGGAGGCTCGCCCTGTGAGCGTCGAGATCCGCATTCCCGATATCGGCACCGACGAGAAGGTCGACGTCGTCGAGATCCT
>JAHEKO010000178.1:0-2707 GCA_024638355.1 Acidobacteriota bacterium | reverse complement strand
GTGCGCTTTACCACCTACCTGACCGGGCTTCTTTCCGATATCCGGAGGCTCGCCCTGTGAGCGTCGAGATCCGCATTCCCGATATCGGCACCGACGAGAAGGTCGACGTCGTCGAGATCCTCGTCGCCGCCGGAGAGAGCGTCGCCGTCGACGACGGGCTGGTGACCCTCGAGAGCGACAAGGCGTCGATGGACGTCCCTTCGACCCACGCCGGAGTGGTCGAGAAGGTCACCGTGAAGGTCGGCGACAAGGTCGGCGAAGGCGACCTGATCGCGATTCTGCAGACCGACGAGAAGAGCGAGGCGGACGAAGCGGAGCGGGAGAAGGACGAAGACGAGGACAAGGGCGGCGACGCCGACGCGGCCCCGGAGCCGGATGCGGAGGGAGACGCGGAGGAGGCCCCGGCGCCCTCCGAGACGGAAGCGGCGGCCGGTCCCTCGGAGTCGGTTCCCGAGCCCGAGCCCTCCTCCTCGGACTCCACCGAGGTGCTCGTTCTCGGCGCGGGCCCCGGCGGCTACACGGCGGCCTTCCGCGCCGCCGACCTCGGCAAGAAGGTCACCCTGGTCGAGCGCTATTCGGCCCTGGGCGGCGTCTGCCTCAACGTCGGCTGCATCCCCTCGAAGGCGTACCTGCACGTGGCCCGGGTGATCGAGGAGGCGGCCGACCTCGGCGAGCACGGAGTCGCCTTCGGCGAGCCGCGACTCGACCTCGAGCGGCTGCGCGCGTTCAAGGACCAGGTGGTCGGCCGGCTGACCTCCGGCATCGCCACCATGGCCGATCAGCGCGGGGTCGAGGTGGTGACCGGCGCCGGCCGCTTCACCGGCCCCAAGAGCCTCGAGGTGGAGACCGACGAGGGCAAACGGACGATCTCCTTCGAGCACGCGATCGTCGCGGCCGGCTCGCGCGTGATCGAGATTCCGGGCGTTCCCCACGACCACTCCGCGGTGATGGACTCCACCGACGCCCTGACCCTGCCCGAGATCCCCGAGCGGCTGCTGATCATCGGCGGCGGCATCATCGGCCTGGAGATGGCCTGTATCTACGGCGCCCTCGGCGCCGAGATCACGATCGTCGAGATGCTCGACGGGCTCATCCCCGGTTGCGATCGCGACCTGGTCAAGCCGCTCGAGCGGCGCCTCAAGAAGCGCTATCGCGCCAAGATCCACCTCGGGACGAAGGTGCTCGGCGTCGAGAGCGCGGGCGACCGGCTCGAGGCCCGGTTCGAAGGCAAGCGGGCGCCGGAGTCCGAGAGCTTCGACCGCGTTCTGGTCGCGGTCGGCCGCCGCCCGAACTCGGATCGAATCGGGCTCGACTCCACGGGAGTCGCGGTGGGTGAGAGCGGCTTCATCGAGGTCGACTCGCAGATGCGCACCAGCGTGCCGCATATCTTCGCGATCGGCGACCTGGTTCCGGGACCGATGCTGGCGCACAAGGCGACCCACGAGGGGAAGGTTGCCGCCGAGGTGATCGCCGGCGAGAAGAGTCACTTCGACGCCCGGGTGATCCCCTCGGTCGCCTACACCGACCCCGAGATCGCCTGGGTCGGCCTGACCGAGACCGCGGCGAAGGAGAAAGGCACGCCCTACGAGGTCGGCAGCTTTCCCTGGGCGGCCAGCGGCCGCGCCGTGGGCATGGGCCGCACCGAAGGCAAGACCAAGATCCTGTTCGACCCGGAAAGCCGACGCGTGCTCGGCGCCGGCATCGTCGGCTCGAACGCCGGCGACCTGATCTCCGAGCTGGCCCTCGCCATCGAGATGGACTGCGAGGCGGGCGACATCGGTCTCACCGTCCATCCGCACCCGACCCTCTCCGAGACCGTGGCGCTGGCCAGCGAGGCGTTCGAGGGCACGATCACCGATCTCTATCTGAAGAAACGGAAGCAGCCCTGAGCTGTCGACTCCGCCTGCATAGCCGAGCCGGCGCTCGCGGGTAGTGGTACGGAATGGGCCAGCACACCCCGGACAGGGCATAAAGCGCAGCGCCCCCACTCCGTCGCCACAAGAGGAGACTTGCCAGGCCTTGTCGCCTGGCAAGGCTCTCTCGTGACCCCCGTTCAGAAGGGGCGCGAGCCAGCCCAGGACGGGGTGTGCTGGCCCATTCCGTACCACTACCCGCTTGTGATCGCGCGCGGCCGCATCGTAGAGTGTGCCGCGTTGCTCTACGTGGCCGCCTTTCTCGCTTTCGCCATCGGGGTCGCCCATTCCTACCTGGGTGAACGGGCCATCCTCATCCGGCTCCTGCGGCGCGACAACCTGCCCCGGCTCTTCGGGGGCGATTGGTTCACCAAGCGCACGCTGCGCTTCGCCTGGCATGCGACGACGCTGGCCTGGTGGGGCCTCGGCCTGGTGCTCCTTGCGGTCGAGGCCCGCCCCGAGACCGGCCTGCGGGATCTCGTGCTGCTGGCGGTGGCAGTGACCTTCGCGGCCAGCGCCGTCATCGCGGGCGTGGCCTCCCACGGGCGGCACCTCTCCTGGATCGTTTTCCTGGCGATCGCCGTGCTGTCGTGGCTGGCGATGGGCTAGTAGAGTGGCGCCCATGATCCGCGGTCGCTGGATCGGCAGGTGGATCGTCGGCATCGGCGTCATCCACTCGCTGTTCGGAATCGTCTTTCTTCGGGGCACCCTGGCAACGCTTTGGAGCGAGGGTCTCTTCAACACGATCAACGGACAGCCGGAACGGGAGTTCGCCTTCTGGTTCGTCTTCTTCG
>JAHEKO010000696.1 GCA_024638355.1 Acidobacteriota bacterium | reverse complement strand
GGAGTCGTTCTCGGTCGGCGACTTCAAGGAGCGATTCGGTCTGACGCGGAAATGGGCGATCCCGGTACTCGAGCACCTCGACTCGATCGGGGTGACCCGGCGCGCGGGCAACAAGCGAATCATCCTGAGGAGGCCCGCTTGAGCGAAACCATCGCCGTCCTCGGCGCCTCGGCCGACCGCAGCAAGTACGGCAACAAGTGCGTACGCGCCTACGCCTCCGCCGGCTGGCGGGTCTTCCCGGTCAACCTGCGTGAAACGGAGGTCGAGGGCCTGCCCGCCTACCGCGACCTCGAGGCCGTGGCGGAGAAGATCGGCGGACACATCCACCGGATCAGCGTCTACCTCCCGCCCGAGACGACGCGAGGACTCCTGGCCGAGCTCGCCGCGGCCGGCGCCGAGGAGTGCTTCTTCAATCCCGGATCGGCCGATCCGGAGACCCTGCACGAGGCCACGCGAATCGGCATCGTCGCGCGCGACGCCTGCAGCATCGTCGACATCGGACTCAGCCCGTCGCTCTTTCCATAGAGCGGCGAATCGATCGCAATCGGTCACACGAGGCCCCAAGACAATGATCGCCAAGCTGAAAGCTCGAGTCTCCTCGCTCCTTCTGGTCGTCTCCGTGCTCCTGGCGGCGCCCGCCGCGGCATGGGACAAGACCGGTCATCTGACCGTCGCCCGTATCGCCTGGGAGCGGATGTCGCCCGCGGCGCGCGCGGCGGCGGCCGAGCTTCTGGCCGCCGTGCCCGAGGACGCCGATCTTCGGCAGCTCCTGCCCGCAGGATCTCGCCCGCTCGCCGAGCGGCAGGCCGAGCACTTCCAGCTCGCGGCCTACTGGCCGGACATCGTCCGTGACGGCGACTTCCCCGAGCGGCGCGAAAAGTACCACCACGGCGACTGGCACTACGTGAATCACTTCTTCGAGACCCGCGGCCCCGACAACACGCCGCACGAGCGCACCGACATGGAGCTGCTGGGACGGCTGATCGAGCGCCTCGACGCGCTGGTGCCGACGCTGGGCGCCGCCTCGCTGCCCGCCGCCGAGCGCGGCATCCGCCTCGCCTGGGTCCTCCACCTGGCCGGCGACGTCCATCAGCCGCTGCACGCAACCGGCCGGGTCACGCCGACCGAGCCCCAGGGCGACCGCGGCGGCAATCTCTTCGAGCTCCACGGGCGATGGAACCTGCACTCATTCTGGGACCGGATCCTGCGCGAGTCGTACACCCGGTGGTGGTTCCAGAGTGAAGACTCCTACGTCCGGCGCATCGCCGGCGCGATCACCGGCGAGCACCCGGCGAGCGAGTTCGGCGAGCGCGTCGAGAGCCGTGACTTCGCCGCCTGGGCGCGGGAGAGCTTCGAGATCTCGATGGCGAGCGTCTACCCGCCGGAGCTCGAGCGCGGCCGGAAGCCGCCGCGCAGCTACAAGGCGCACGCGCTCGCCACCGCGGAGGAGCGGGTGGCCCTGGCGGGGTATCGATTGGCGAACCTCCTCGACCAGGAGCTCGGAGCGCCACAATCAGAGCCGGGACGATGAGCGTAGGCGTCGAGCTCGAGCTGGGAGTCCTCTTCCTCATCCAGACCGTCGGCCACGGCGTGTTCGACCGCTTCGAGGTCGAGACCCCCGCTTGGCGCAAGATCCTCAAGTGGCTGATCGTGGCCGGGCTGACCCTCGGGCTCTACGCGCAGGTCGGCCACTGGGCGCTGATCCTGCCTGTCGCCGGCGGGCTCGCCGGCGCCACCTTCCACCTCGCCTGGTGCCGCAAGCACGGCATCGACCCGCTGCGCGCCACGCCGCGCCGCAAGTACTGGGAGCTGCGCGGCTGGGAGTGGACCGAATAACGACCGCCGACCGCGCCGCTAGGGCTTGGTCCAGACGGCGGAGAAGCGCGTGCCGTAGGCCTGCACCTGGTGCAGCCGCAGACCCTTGGCCGCGAGCTCGTTGTACCGCTTCTGGTAGCCGCTCGAGGTCATGCCGTAGTAGTGGGCCCAGCTGCCCGGGAGCCGCTCCC
>JAHEKO010000177.1 GCA_024638355.1 Acidobacteriota bacterium | reverse complement strand
CCAAGACCCGCAAGGCTCTGATCGTCAAGCGCTCGATCCAGACCGCCATCAAGACCTGCGAGGAGTATCGCGGCCCGGTGGCCTCGATCCTCAAGGCCGGTCTGCTCAAGTTCGGCCAGCCCCGCGAGGACGTCGAGAAGACGATCGAAAACGCCGCCCTCTACGAGATGGGCCGCCTGGAGAAGAACCTGGTCTGGCTGGCCAGTATCGCCAACGTCGCCCCGCTGCTCGGCTTCTTCGGCACGGTCGCCGGAATGATCAAATCGTTCGAGGCGCTCGCTGAGGCCGGTCTCTCGAATCCCGGGCTGGTGGCCGCCGGTATCTCCGAGGCGCTGATCACCACCGCCGCGGGTCTGTTCGTGGCCATCCCCACGCAGCTGGCCTACAACTACTTCATGAGCCGCATCAACAAGTTCGTTCGCGACATCGAGACGTCGTCGAACATGCTGCTCGAGACCTTCGGCGAGATGGAGCGTTCCGGCATCTCTCCGGACCAGGCCGCGGCGCCGCCCTCGAAGCCGACCGGCTCGTAGCTCAGGGAATCGGATACGAGGAACGACCTGGAGAAGACAAGATGAAGATCCGGCCCCGTTCGGTGCAGAATCAGGGAATCCCTACCGCTTCGATGGCGGACATCGCGTTCCTGCTCATCATCTTCTTCATGGTCACCATCTCTTTCGAGGTCGACAAGACGCAGGTGGCTCTGCCCAAGACCGATCTCCGCTTCGAGATCCCCAAGAAGGCAGCCTACATCTCGGTGACCGAGACCGGTCAGATCCGCGTCTCGAGCGGCGAGGAGATCAGCGTGCCGGTGCCGGGGCCCGAGGAGGTGCTCTCCTTCGCCGCTCAGGTGGTCGCCGCGGATCCCTCCAAGCCGTTCGTCTTGAAGGCCGACAGAGACGTTCCCTATAGGTATGTCGATCGGGTGATCGACGCCCTCAAACAGGCCAAAGCCGAGGTCATCTACCTCCTGTCCGAACAGGAAACGGTCGACGACGCCGCGTAGGAGGCTCGACGATGAAACTGAAGAAAGACAACGCGGATCCCGAGATTCCGACCTCGTCGATGGCGGACATCGCCTTCCTGCTGATCATCTACTTCATGGTCACCACCACCTTCGCCGCCACTCGCGGACTCGACTTCTCCCTGCCGCAGGAGGACAACGAGCAGCCGATGGTCGAGAAGGAGGAGTCGGTCCTGATCGAGATTCAGCCCGCCGGCATCCTGATGGTCGATCAGAAGCGGATGGACATCGACGATATCCTCGAGTACCTCAAGCCCAAGCTCGAGCGGAATCCGATGAAACCGGTGATCATCCGCCCGCTGGAAACCACCGAGTACGGCCACATGGTCGCGGTCTTCGACGAGATCCGCCAAGCCAAGGACAAGATCGGCATAGAGGTCAAGAACGTCTCGATTCCGACTCAGCGGGAAATCGAGATGTTCTGGTACTAGGGAGCTGAACAATGGCTGACGAACCAAAGACCAAAGCCACAGAGAAACAGGCCGACGCGATCGATCTGGCGGCGGGTGACCTGGTCACGTTTGCCGAGGAGTACGAAGACGATCGCAAGATGACCCGGACCGCGGTCATCATCGCCGTCATACTGCACATCATCTTCTTCGCGATCAATCTGCCCGAGCAGATCGCCGAAGCGCGCGAAGAGAAGAAGAAGAAGGTCTACGTCGTCAAGCAGGTCCGGTTCAAGCCGCCGCCGCCGAAGCAGCAGCAGGAGCTGCCGAAGCCGAAGGCGAAGAAGGTGCCGATTCCCGATCCGACTCCGGACGAGCCGGAGCCGATCCGGCTTCCCGAGGAGATCGAGCCCGAGATCGAGATGCCGGATACCGACGTGATCTTCGGCATTCCCGAGGGTCCGCCCCCGGACGAGCCGACCGGTCCGATTCGCGTCGGCGGTGACGTCAAGCCGCCCGAAAAGATCTTCTTTCCCTCGCCCCAGTACACGGAAATCGCCCGCAAGGCACGCATTCAGGGCGTCGTGATCGTCGAGGCGATCATCGACAAATCCGGGAAGGTGACCAACGTCAAGGTGCTCAAGGGGCTGCCCATGGGCCTCGATCAGGCCGCGGTGGACGCCGTGTCGAGATGGACCTTCGAACCGGCCACGCTGAACGGCAAGCCGGTGGCCGTGATCTACAACCTGACGGTCAACTTCCAGCTCCAGTAGGAGAAAGATGGCGTTTCAGGGGTCGCTCGCCGAGCTGCCTCTCCCAGACATCCTCCAGCTGGTTGCGGTCTCCGGAAAGACCGGTCGGTTCACGATCAAGAACGAGCGCGATACCGGCGAGATCTACCTTTCCAACGGGCAGATCGTCCACGCCGTGCTGGGCGCGATGGAGGGAGAGGAGGCGGTCTACGAGCTCGCCATCTGGGCGGATGGCGATTTCGTCTTCGCGCCGAGCGAAGAGAGCGTCCCCACCACCATCAGCAAGTCGAACACCAGCCTCCTGATGGAGGCGGCGCGCAGGATCGACGAGTGGAAGGTGCTATCGAAGCGCGTGCCCTCCACCCGCCTGGTGCCGGTGTTTACCGAGGACGGCGGCGGGGCGACCATCACGCTCAGCCCGGCGGAGTGGGGGGTCGTCCGCAAGACCGACGAACGGCGCTCGATCGAGGACATCGCGCACGCCGTCGGCACCAGCGCGTTCGAGACCGCCAAGGTCGTCTACGGCCTCATCACCAGCGGGCTGCTCGCCCTGGCCGAGAATCTCCACGCCATCCCGGTGGAGCAGCTGGAGACCATGGACGACGCGGCGCGGCGCGAGCTCGCCGAGCGCATTCGCGAGGAGACGCGATCTCTGGTCGCGTCTCACAGCGTGCCCCCCGAGAGCGAAGCCGCCCTCGACCGCGAGACCGCGAACGCGATCCAGGAGCCGGGCACGCAGCAGCTGATCGATCTGATCCGTACCGCCGAGAAGACGGTCTCCTTTGCGCGGGGACCCAATCAAGCACGAAGCTTCCTCGATTCGCTGGCGGAGTGGGTGGATGGGGAGAGCGCCCCCGGCATAGCGCTTGCAGCGATGGATAAGCCGGAGGCTGGCAAAGCGGCCACGGGAAGCAACGACGACAAGGAGTAGCGCAATGACAAAGAGACAACGGTGGGTGTTGGCCGTGCTGGCCCTGTTGGCGGTGATGGCGTCTCCGTCGCTGATGGAGGCGGGCTGGAACGAGGGGGTAGCGGCGTTCAAGAAGGGCGACTTCGACACGGCGGCGAGCGAGATCGCGCCGATCGTCGAGGCCAAGCCCGACTGGGCCGGCGGCCACTACATGCTCGGCTGGACCTACATCAAGCAGAAGAAGAACCGCGAGGCGATCACCCATCTGCGCAAGGCCTACGAGCTCGACGAGGCGAATCCCGCCTACCAGGTGCGGCTCGGCGAGGCCTACGTCGCGGCGGGCCGCTACGCCGACGCGGTGGGCTTTCTCGAGAAGATCAACACCGGGGCGCTGCCCGCGGACCAGCAGGCCTTCGTAACCGAGCTCAAGGCGGTCGCCTACGCCAAGAGCGGTCAGGACGGGGCCGCGCTCGCCCAGTTCGAGAAGGCCGCCAAGGCCAAGCCCAACGACGCCAAGGCCCAGTACCAGTACGGCACCGCGGCCTACAACTCGGGCTACACCGCCGACGCGGTGAACGCCCTGGCCAAGGCGGTGCGGATCGAGTCGGGCAACGTCGACTACCAGAGCGCCTACGCCAAGGCGCTCAGCCGGCAGGGGCGCGAGAGCCGCGGCGACGCCAAGCTCTCGGCCTACCGCAAGGCGGTCGAGGCCGCCCAGGCGGTGGTCAACAAGAACGCCTCCTACGACAACCTGATGCTCCTGGCCGAGGCCCAGCTCGGCGCCAAGGCCTACGACGACGCGGTCACCAACCTCAAGCGGGCGGCGGGCAAGAGCTCGAACGCCTGGCTGCCGCACTTCTACACCGGCCAGGCCTACACCGCGCTCCAGCAGTACAAGGCGGCCGAGGCGTCGCTCAAGACCGGCCTCGACCATGCCGGCGGCGCCCAGGACAAGCAGCGGATCTGGAAACAGCTCGGCTTCGTCTACGAAAAGCAGAAGAAGTTCGACGACGCCATCCTCGCCTACAACCAGGCCGGCGACGCCTCGGGCGCCACCCGCGCTCAGGAGAACAAGGAGACCGAGCAGTTCAACCGGGACGTCGAGGCCCAGAACAGGAAGGCCGCCGAAGAGGCCGCCGAGGCCGCCCGCATCAAAGAAGAGCTCAAGAAGCTCAAGGGCGGCGGGGGACCTTAGCCGAGCGGCTCGCGCCTGCTTTTTCGGGGTTTCGCGACCGGAGAAGCGCCATTCCTGTGGCGTTGGCCGGGTGGTAGAATCATCGCCTGAAGCCAGACGGCGGCTACGCCGAGTGGGCTTGTGGGGAGGACTATTCGAATGTCGAAGTTCAAGGTAATGGCTCTTCTGGGAGCCCTCATTCTGCCGATCGCGGCTGCCGGTCCTGCCGCAGCTGACCAACACGCCACCTGTGAAGATCCCGGCATCAAGAAGATCACCCGTCTTGGCATCAGTCCGGTCTCGAGCCAACGGATCAACGACCGCGCGGAGATGGCCTCGTATCTGGAGAGCATCCGGCCCGCGATCGACGCGATCATGGCCCGCAAGGGTATGTCGGATCGCACCGACGAGGTCTACGCGGCCCTCCGTTCGGGCGACGGTGTCTCCGAAGACGTGATGCAGCCCGGCGACGTCCTGGAGTGGATGATCTTCCGCACCGAGGCGGGCAAGGTCGGCGTCGGGCCGGGCCCGTACTGCCTGGCGACGCGCGAGTCCTACGAGGCCTTCCGCATCGATCTCGTAGACCGCGAGGATCTCGGCGCACAGGTGCGCACGACCACGACGACCTTCCTCATCCCGAAGATCTGCGCGAATCTGGCTCTGGGTGGAACCCGGACCGAGACCACCGACAAGCCGGCGCCGCCCCCGCCGCCTCCGCCGCCGGCACCGAAGCCCGAGCCGCGGGAGGTAGCTCCACCGGCGCCCGCGCCTGTCGAGGAAGAGATGCCGGAGCCGGCCGAGGAGCGGGAGATCGCGCCCTGGAAGATTCGCGGCTTCTTGATCGCCTCGGACGGTGACGCCGGTCAGTTCACCGTTGTCGACACCGCGCCCGGCGGCACGCTGGCGCTCGGCCAGGCCGAGGAGCGCACCGATCTCAAGACCAGCGCCGGCGGCGGCGTCGGCCTCAACGTCGAATACCGGGCCAACGATCGCATCGGGATCGAAGGCGGCCTGCTCTACTGGGAGCTCGACTCGATGCTGTCGTTCGACTCGGCGACCGAGTGGCTGATGGCCGGCGACAGCACGGATGTGCTCACGATCACCGCCGGGCTGAACTTCCATCTGACACCCAATCAGAAGGTCGACTTCTACATCGGCCCCTACATCGGCATGGCCCTGATCGACAACGCCTCCTTCGAACTCGGCGGCTCGGTCGGCACCGTGTCGGGCAATACCGATGACGAGTTCGTGTGGGGCGGGCAGATCGGCCTCGACATTCCGTTCGGCGGATCGGGTTGGGCGTTCCACCTGGGCGCGCGCTACATGGATCTCGGCGTCGGCGGCGACGGTGTCGACCTGGATATCGATCCGCTGATGGGTACCGCCGGGCTGGCCTACAGCTTCTAGAAGCCCGAATAAGCGGTCCCGCTATGCGCTCGGCTCCGGGGGAACTCGACTCCCCCGGGTCGGCGCTCGCGCGATTGGTAGCCTAGCCTGATGGAGCTCTCCAGGCCGAACTCACGGACCGGTCACTGGCTCGCCGCCGACCAGCACGGCCGAGCCGAGGTTCGCTTCGTCGGCCGCGGACCCCTCACCGACCGCTCGGAGATCCTCCGTGCCGCCGGCGGCGGCGACCTCGAGCTCGCCTGGTGTACACAGATCCACTCCGCTCGCGCCGTGCGCGCCACACCAGGAGACTGTGGCGAGGGAGACGCCCTGATCAGCGACCGCGGTGGCCTGGCGCTCGCCGTGGTCACCGCCGACTGTGTTCCGGTAGTGATCTCCGGTGGCGACCGCCTCGCCGCCATTCACGCGGGCTGGCGGGGCATCGCCGCGGCGATCGTGCCGAAGACCTTGGGGCGGCTCGAGAGCGAGCCTCTCACGGCCTGGCTCGGTCCGGCCATCGGCCCGTGCTGCTACGAGGTCGGGGAGGACGTCGCCGACCAGGTCGTGGCCGCCAGCGGACCGGCGGCCCTGGCGACGCCCGCGGCGGGGGCTCGACCTCGCCTCGATCTCCACCGCGCCGTCGTCCTCCAGCTGCAAAGCCGAGGCGTCGCCACGATCCGCAGGGTCGAGGCGTGCACCTGCTGCCACCCCGAGAAGCTATCGAGCTACCGCCGCGACGGCGAGCGGGCCGGCCGCAATCTGACTCTCGCCTGGCTTCGCGCCTGAGGGCGAGGCTCTCTACTTGCGCCGGCGCCGGAGCGTCCGGGTCGGATCGATGCCCAACGACCTGAGCAGGCTCAGATCGCGGCCGTTGATCCGAAAGGCCGGATCGGGATCGGCCGCCGGCAGGCGCGACGGGAGCTCGAAGGCGTTCGGCTCGCCCTGGCTCTCGGTCTTGTCGATCACCAGATACAGAGACCACCCCTGATCGCGAATGCGATGCAGGACGCGATTCACCTCGGGCGACTCGGAGAAGACGTGAGAGAGCGAACGGCGCAGGTCGCCGAGCAGCCGGCGGATGTGCGTTTTCGCTCTTCTGTCCATGCCTTGATTCCTCGATCGGACGCTCGCCATTATGCGATCGGGCCTGGAGGCTGTCAAACGACTGCTGCATGGTAGGTTTCGGGCGCGCTCCAAGCGCGGCCGCCCATGACCGTCAGCGACATCGACCAGGCCTCAGTCGCGCGTTGGCTGGCGGAGCGCGGTCGCGCTCCGGTTCGTTTTGAGGCGATGCCCGGAGACGTCTCGGCGCGGCGCTACGCGCGGATCGAGCTGGCCGACGCCGGCCGCGCGATCCTCGCCAGCTACCCCGCCGAAATGCGCTCCGTCTGCCATCGCTTCCACGCCACGACGGAACTGCTGCGTGAGGCCGGCATCTCGGTTCCCGGCATTCTCGACTCCGACTGCCGGCGCGGCCTCATGCTGCTCGAGGACGCCGGGGAGCTGACCCTCTTCGACCTTCGCTCCCGGCCTCTGAACGAGCGCCTGCCTCACTTCGAGCGCGCCCTCGCGATCGCGCGGCGCATCGCCACCCTGCCCGCCCGGGCGGTCGAGGTGCTCAACCCGCCGCTGGACGGCGGGCTCCTCAGGGCCGAGCTCCGCAAGACCGAAGAGACCTTCCTCGTCCCGCGGGGCTTGAGCGGCGAGGGACGCACCCGGACAGCGGTCGAGGACGCGCTCGATACCCTCTGCGATGCCCTCGGCCGGCAACGGCCGGTACCGTGCCACCGCGACTTCATGTCCCGCAACCTGGTTCCGCAGGAGACGGGTGATCCGATGGTCCTCGATCACCAGGATCTGCGCCTCGGACCGCCCGCCTACGATTTCGCCTCGTTGTTGAACGACAGCTTCTTCCCGCCAGCCGAGGTCGAGGCCGAGCTGCTCGCCGACGCCCTGGCCGACGATCGC
>JAHEKO010000695.1 GCA_024638355.1 Acidobacteriota bacterium | reverse complement strand
GCCACGCTCTCGTGCTCGGCGAAGATGCCGCTCTGCCAGAGCATCGCGTCGACGAGCGTGGTCTTGCCGTGATCGACGTGGGCGACGATCGCGACGTTCCTGAGGTCCTGGCGCTCTTCGAGTGGCATCTCCGCTCCGGAGGGCGTGTTTAGCACAGAATGCAAGCACTCTGCCCGCGGCCGGCGCCGGCTCGGCCTGCGCGATCCGATAGGCTCCGCCTGCGATGCCCGGCTCGATCACGCTGCGCCCGATCGCGGAAGCCGATCTCGGCTTTCTGAGGCGCCTCTACGGCACGACCCGAGCCGACGAGATGTCGCTCCTGGACTGGACCGACGACCAGAAGGACGAATTCGTTCGCTTCCAGTTCGAGGCGCAGCACGCCTACTACACGGAGCAGTTCCCCGAGGCCAGCTTCGATCTGGTGCTCGAGGACGGCGAGCCGATCGGCCGGCTCTACGTCGACCGGCGGCCGGAGGAGATCCGGCTGATCGACATCGCGCTCCTGCCCGAGAAGCGGCGCGGAGGCATCGGCGGCTCGCTCATGCGCTCGGTGCTCGACGAGGCCGCGGCGGCGAGCCTTCCGGTCCAGATCCACGTCGAGCGCAACAACCCGGCTATGGGTCTCTACCGGCGGCTCGGCTTCGAGAGCGTCGAGGATCAGGGCGTCTACTATCTGATGAAGTGGACGCCGCCCGCGGGCGGCGACTGACGGCCCGCCCGACAAGGCGCCGGGGAAGGGACGAGGTCAGGTAAAGACGGCTTCGTATTGGATGCCGGTCTGAGCTCTATCCGGTCCAACGGGCACCAGGAAGAGGTCCAGCGTCCCCAGATCCTCGTGAATCAGGGTGTAGATCGCCTGGGGCAGGACCGGCTCGAGAGGGCCGACGAAGATCACCGAGAACGGGTCGCGATGATCCGACTCGCCGCCGACCGAATTGGCCTCGGTGAGCTTCAGCTCCAGCTCCGAAGTCTCGTCGAAGTGGACATGGAACGTGGCGCCGATATGCCCGGCGAAGCTCTCTCGGGTGAAGGAAGTCAGCGCATCGTCGCTCATGCCGTGGGCCCGACTCTATCCGACCCGCCACGCCGTAGCTCCCGGCCCCCGAGCTTGCTGTCGCGACGCGCCGGTTGCTATGATTCCGAAATCGTCACGCGCAGAGGCTGTTAACGGCGTCGGTTTCCGGTGTCGGACCAGACGGCGGACGGGTGGAACCCGGAGTGAGCGAGGAGCCAGGATGAAGGGGAGAAGTCGGCTGACGGCCGCCGTGACGCTCGGCGCGGCCCTGAGCTGCTTTGGAGCGCTCCCGGCGCAGGCCCAGCTCCCGATCAACATCGGCACCCTACCGGCGGGCAAGACGGTCACGATCAAGATCCGGGCCGCGGTGGTGGGCTCGCCCAGCGCCTCGTCCGTATCGAATCAGGGAACCCTCACCGGCAGCAACTTCTCTCCCGTGGTCACGGACGATCCCGACACCCCGGCACCCAACGACCCCACGCTCACACCGCTCGACACGCTGACCGTCGGCGATCGCGTCTTCGAGGACCTCAACGGCAACGGCGTCTTCGATCTCGGTACCGACGCAGGGCTCAATGGCGTTACCGTCAACCTCCTGACCGGTGCCGGCGCCTTCATCTCCAGCACGACGACCGCGGGCGGCGGACTCTACAGCTTCTCCGGCCTCCTGGCGGGCGACTACATCGTCGAGATCGCCGCCGCGAACTTCGCCGCGGCCGCGGTGCTGGACGGCTACACCTCGGTAGCGGGCGCCCTCGACCCGGATAACGACGTCGACCACGACGACAACGGCGTCGACGACGCGATGCCGGCGGCGAACGGTATCCGCAGCCTGCCGATCACCCTGGTGACCGACACCGAGCCGTGCAACGTCGCCCCGTGCACCGCCGACGACGGCGACGCCGACCGCGACACCAACCTGAGCCTCGACTTCGGCTTCGTTCAGTTCGTCGACATCGAGGTGGTGTCGAAGACCGAATCGATCGACCCGGT
>JAHEKO010000176.1:3868-7638 GCA_024638355.1 Acidobacteriota bacterium | reverse complement strand
AACGCAACGCTAACCCGTGTTCTGGAGGCCGTAGGCGATCCCCCGCACCGAAGCGAGGAGCGCGCGCAGGAGCTCGGGATCGCGGCGGTCGCCGGCGCGCCAGCGGCAGAGCAGATCGATCTGGAGCTCGCTGATCGGATCGATGTACGGGTTTCGCAGCCGGATCGCGCGCCGCAGGACCGGATCGTCCTCGAGCAGCGCGTCGTTGCGCTTGATCGCCAGGATCGACCGGACCGTGCGCTCGAACTCGGCCTCGATTGCCGCGAAGGTCTCGAGCCCGGGGTCCCCGGCCAGCTCCGCGTAGCGCCGGGCGATCGACATGTCGGCCTTGCCGAGGACCATCTCGGCGTCGTCGAGCATCACCTCGAAGAAGATCCAACCGGCGAGCATCTCGCGCAGCAGGTCGGTGCCGAAGCGCTGGATGGCCTGCTCGAGGCCGGTGCCGAGGCCGTACCAGCCGGGCAGGATGTGCCGGCTCTGGGTCCACGCGAAGACCCAGGGGATCGCGCGCAGGTTGTCGACGCCGGCGCCCGACCGCCGCGAGGCGGGCCGCGAGCCGATCTCCATCCGCTCGATCACGTCGATCGGGGTCGCGGTGCGGAAGTAGCTCTCGAAGTCCGGCTCGTAGACGAGCCGCCGGTAGGCGGCGCGGCTCGCCGTCGCCACCACGTCGAGGACTTGGCGCCAGGCGCTGTCGGCGGCGGGGCCGTCGAGGGGCCTGAGCGAGGCGAGCAGCACGGCGCCGGTGGTGCGCTCGAACGAGCGTTCCGCGATCGCCCGCACGCTGTAGTTGTCGTCGATGACCTCGCCCTGCTCGGTAGCCCGCAGCCTGGCGGCGACCGAGCCGCGGGGCGCGGCGACGACGGCGCGGTGGGTCTTGCCGCCGCCCCGGCTGATGGTCCCGCCGCGGCCGTGGAAGATCGTCAGGCCGATCCGGGCGGCTTCGAAGGCGCCTACCAGCTCCTCCTGTGCCCGATAGAGCGCCCAGCGCGAGGCCGCCAGGCCGCCGTCCTTGTTGCTGTCGGAATAGCCGACCATGACCGTCTGCCGGTCGTCGCGGCTTCGCAGGTGCTCGCGGTAGACCGGGTGGGCGAAGAGCGCGCCCATCGTCCCGGCCGCCCGCTCGAGGTCGGTCACGGTCTCGAACAGCGGCGCCACGTCGAGCGGCACGCGCCGCCCCTCGGCCAGGCCGGCGCGGCGGGCGAGATAGAGCACCGACAGCACGTCGTCGGCGCCCTGCGCCATGCTGATGATGTAGGGTCCGATCGCCCGCGAGCCGAGCCGCTCGCGCGCCTCGCCGATCGCGCGAAAGACCTCCAGGGTCGGCCGCTCGTCGTCGTCGCCCGCGATCGCTTCCAGGTCGCCGGCCAGCTCGCGCTCCAGCCGAACCGCGCGCTCGGCCGCCGGCCGCTCGCCCCAGCCGGGGTCTTCGAGCAACGAGCCCACCACGCCGCGGTGGAGGAGCGCGTCCTGACGCACGTCGAGGGTCGCCAGATGGAAGCCGAAGGTCTCCACGCGGCGCAGGGTGCGGCGGAGCGAGAAGAGACCGGCGTGCTCGCCCGCGTGGTGCTCGAGGCTGGCGGCGATCGTGGCCAGGTCGCCCAGCAGCTCCTCGGGGCCGGAGTAGCCGCGCTCGTCGCCGGCAGCGGTCGCCCCGAGCTTCGCGACCATGAGCCGCAGCAGCCGCCGATAGGGCATGTCGCGCTCGCGCGGAGCGGCGACCACCTCGGGGAACGTCTCGGCATGAGCCGCGGTCAGGTCGAGCACGGCGCGGTCGATCCCGGCGCGCGACGGCGTCTGCGTCAGCGTCTTGGAGTTACGGTTGAGCTCGCGTGCGTAACGACCCAGAATCACGTCGCGCTGCCGGGCGAGCGCCGCGCGCAGGGTGTCGGCGGTCACGTTCGGGTTGCCGTCCATGTCGCCGCCCACCCACGAGGCGAAGCGCAGGAAGGTCGGCACCGGTTGCTCCGCCGCGGCGGCGCCGTAGGCGTCGGCGAGCGCGGCCTCGAGCTCCTCGTAGAAGCGGGGCAGCACGCGATAGATCACGTCCGTCAGGTAGAAGAGAACGTGCTCGATCTCGTCGAGCACGGTGGGGCGCTCGCTCGGGTGGGCTTCGGTCTGCCAGATGCCGGTGACGTCGGCCCGGATGCGCGCCGCGTTCACGCGATGCTCGGCGGGCGTCATGTCGAAGTCGAAGCGCTCGATCATGCGTCCGGCGATGCGCTGCTGCTTTTCGAGGATGGCGCGCCGGGTGGCCTCGGTGGGGTGCGCGGTGAAGACCGGTACGATCGACAGATCGGCGAGCGCCGCCCGCGCCGACTCGAGGCCGACTCCGTCCGCTGCCAGCCGCCGGAAGAGATCGAGGAAGCCGCCTCGCTGCGGGCTGTCCGGCGTCTTCTGGTACGCGCGCCGGCGCCGCACCCGGTGCGTCTTCTCGGCGAGGTTGATGACCTGGAAGTAGAGCGAGAAGGCGCGGATCAGGCTCGCGGCGTCGGCGACCTCGAGCTCGCCGTCGAGCAGGCTCGCGGAGCCGCCGCGCTCGCGCCGCTCGATAGCTCTCCGGCGGGCGCTTTCCACCCGCGCGAAGAGCGCCTCTCCGCCCTGCTCGTGCAGCACGCGGCCGACGAGCGCTCCCAGCCGCCGCACGTCCTCGCGCAGCGGCTCGTCCTTGGGCGGGAAGGAGAGTCCCTCGCGTAGGCTCAGAGATCGCCCCCTACTCCCTCGTTCCCTCTCCCCCCTCGCGGGGGAAAAGGGACGCCACCGCCCAGGCCTCGTGCTGCGGGAGTGCGGCTCATGGGCGGCGCCGGCAGATGGCGAGGAGGGTCTCCGCCAGGCCTTTCCAGCGGCGCGACAGCGTCCGCCAGAGCTTGTCCTTGAAGCCGATGCGCTCGCGGTCGAGGAAGGTGAACCAGAGGTCGGTGACCTCGAGACCGCAGGACGCCGCGAGCTGGACCAGCAGCCCGTAGCTGAAGCCCACGACGTGGTCCGGATGGTGGGTCTCACGGTGCTGCAGCAGCTGGGCGAAGAAGTAGAGCGAGGGCAGGTTCGGAGTCGAGATCACCAGGCGGGTCTCGTCGGTCATGAGCTCGCGGAGGCTGCGCAAGGCGCCGGCGGGGTCACCCAGGTGCTCGAGCGTCTCGCCGAACACGATCACCTCGGCCGCCAGCGGCATCTCGTCCATGCGGGTGACGTCGGCGTAGACGAGGTCGTCGAAGCCACGGTCGCGGAGCCACTCGACCGCCTGCCGATCCAGGTCGACGCCGCAGAGCTCGCGGCTCACCTCGCGCAGCCGGGCGTGGAGGAGAAGTCCCGCCCGGAGCTTCTGCTCGGTGAACGGACTGTCCGCCGCGCCGATGTGCAGAACCCTGCGGTCGCGACAGAGGTCGAGGATCAGCCGGTCGCGCTCGGGAGCGAACTTCAGGTCGCGATGGGAGTAGAGCATGCTGGAAGCGCTCGTACACTAGCAGCCGCGCCCGCGCGGCCGGCCTCAGCCTGAGGCGGGCTGCGGCAGCTTCCTCCCCGGCGTCCAGGGCGCTCCGGCGGCCTCGAGCTCGGCCTCCAGGTCCGGCAGATCGGTCCCCAGCGTGCGCGCGAGATCGCCCGCCACGCGGGTGAAGTCTCCCTCGGCGATCTCGAGGCTCCGGCGCTGGGTCGTGGTCGGCGCTTGCCGCGTGCGCCAGTGCCCGAACGCGATCTGGCCGAGTCGCCCCAGAATCGAGGGCTTCGAGGCCTCGTTCAGACGGCGGCGCACCGGGTCACCGCGTAGATCG
>JAHEKO010000176.1:0-3768 GCA_024638355.1 Acidobacteriota bacterium | reverse complement strand
GGTCGTGGTCGGCGCTTGCCGCGTGCGCCAGTGCCCGAACGCGATCTGGCCGAGTCGCCCCAGAATCGAGGGCTTCGAGGCCTCGTTCAGACGGCGGCGCACCGGGTCACCGCGTAGATCGGTTTTCGAAGCGGCGAGCGCGGCGGCGATCTGGTCGAGACGGGCGTAGAGCGCCGGGTCGGCCCCGGGCGTCGCGTCGAGCGCGGCGCGCAGGTGGAGCAGGCGCTCCTCGCCGCGGCCGATCTCCTCGGAGGCGCCCTGGGCCCGACGCAGGAGCTCGCTGGTTCGCCGCTGGAAGGCGGCCACCGTCGCGAAGTCGGGCTGCTCGACGCTGAAGCTCGGCAGCATCTCGACGGCGAACTCGCGCGGCTCGGAGAGCGGCTCGACGCCGTCGTGCGTGACCCGTGCCAGCTCGGCGGTATAGCGCCCGGGGGCGACCAGCGGGCCGAACGGGTCGCTCGCCCACGGTGGTCGGAAGCCCGGAGTCTGGAGATCGATCGGGTCGGGCGCGGGCAGGCGCAGATCCCACGCGACCCGGTGCACGCCGGCCTCGGCCGAGGCGACGATGCGGCGCACCGCGACGCCGTCTTCGTCGCGAATGGTGACGAGGACCTTGGGCTCCGCCTCGAGCGCCTCGTCGCCAAGAGTCTCCCAGCCCGGGAACGGCGCGTCTTCGCCGTCTTCCCTGAGCTCCTTCTCGCGCTCGCGCCGGGCGCTCTTGGCGGTGCGAGCCGTTTCATTCAGATGGTAGGTCAAGACCGTGCCGAAGGGCGGGTTGGGCGCGGTGTAGTCGTCGCTGCCCATCGACGGCTTTCCCGCCGCCTGCCCCGGCACTGACGGCACGTAGAGCCAGGCGTCGCGCGGCGGGAAGAGGAAGGCGTCCGCCTCGAGTGCCCCCGCTGCGATGTCGCGCAGGGGCGAGTAGTCGTCGAGCACGTAGAAACCGCGGCCGAAGGTGGCGCCGACCACGTCGTTCTCGCGGCGCTGGATGGCGACGTCGCGGAAGGAGATCGTCGGCGCGCCGGCGAGGCGCGTCCACTTCTTGCCGCGGTCGAGAGAGACGTAGAGACCGTACTCGGCGCCGGCAAAGAGCAGGTCGCTCTGGACATGATCCTGGGCGAGCGACCAGACGACGCCGCGGTCGGGTAGATCGCCGGCGATCGACCTCCAGGTGCGGCCGCGGTCGCGGCTCTCCAGCAGGTGGGGCCGGAAGTCGCCTTCCTTGTGGTTGTCGAGGGCGACGAAGACGACGTCCGGCTCGTGGAGCGAGGCCTGGATGTCGTTGACGAACAGCAGCTCGGAGATCCGCGGGAACTCGACCGATCGCCACGAGCCGCCGCCGTCCTCGCTCACCTGCACCCGGCCGTCGTCGGTGCCGACGTAGAGGAGCCCCTCGACGAGCGGCGACTCCGAGACGGTGGTGATCGTGCCGTAGAGCGACATGGCGCCGTTGTCGTAGAGGGCGTCGACGCTCCACACCCGGCCCATCTGCTCGAGCTCGTAGCGGTTGCGATCGCGGGTCAGGTCGCCGCTCACCGCCGTCCACGAGCCGCCGCGGTCGTCGCTGCGCCAGAGCCGCTGCGAGGCGAAGTAGAGGCGGCTCGAGTCGTGGGGGCTGACGAGGATGGGGGAGTCCCAGTTGAAGCGCTCGGGCGGATCGTCGGGCGCCGGCACCGGCCGGATGTCGAGCGTCTCGTGGCTCGCCCGGTCGTAGCGCTGCAGGCGCCCTCCCTGCCACTCCATGTAGGCGATGTTCGGGTTGTCCGGGTCGAAGGAGCAGGCATAGCCGTCGGCCCCCAGCGGCACGAACCAGTCGCGATTGCGCACGCCTTCGACGTTCGTCGTTCGCGACGGGCCGAGCAGCGTGCCCAGATCCTGGGCGCCGCCGAGGATGTTGTAGAAGGGCTCGGCCGAGTCGAGGCAGAGCTTGTAGAACTGCGAGATCGGCAGGTTCGGGAACTGACGCCAGGTGGCGCCGTCGTCGAAGCTCTCGTAGAGCGAGGCGTCGGTGCCGGCGAGCAGATGCTCGCCGTCGCGCGGATCGATCCACAGCGCGTGGTTGTCGCTGTGCTTCTGGCGCCCGTCGCCGAGATAGTCGAAGCTCTTGCCGCCGTCGCGGGTGACGTGCAGGAAGACGTCCATCTGGTAGACGGTGTCGACGTCGTGGGGCGACGCCTCGATCTCCTGGTAGTAGTGCGGACCGGTGCCGTTGGAGATGTAGCTGTTGCGCTTCTCCCAGCTCTCGCCACCGTCGAGGGAGCGGTAGAAGCCGCGCTCCTCCTCGTCGGCCTCGATGGTCGCGTAGACCACGTCGGGATTCACCGGCGACACCGCCAGGCCGATCTTGCCCATGTCGCCCTGCGGTAGACCGGTCTCGATGCGGCGCCAGCTCTTGCCGCCGTCGGTCGACTTGTGGATGCCCGAGCTCGGACCGCCGCCGAGAAACGCCCAGACGTGGCGGCGGCGCTGATACGAGGCGGCGTAGAGGACGTCCGGGTCGCGCGGATCGATCTCCAGGTCGGTGACTCCGGTGTCGTCGTCGATCTCCAGGACGCGCTCCCACGTCTCGCCGCCGTCGACCGTCTTGTAGAGCCCGCGCTCGCCGCCCGCCGCCCAGAGCGGACCCTCGGCGGCGACGTAGACGACCTGGCCATCGCGCGGATCCACCACGATCCTGCCGATGTGCTCGGAGCGCTCGAGCCCCATGCGGGTCCAGCTGCGGCCACCGTCGAGACTCTTGTAGACGCCATCCCCCCAGCCCACGTGACGGCCGCTGACGTTCTCGCCGGTGCCGACCCATACCGTGTCGGGGTTGGACGGATCGAGAGCGACGACGCCGATCGAGTAGGAGGCCTGGTCGTCGAAGATGGGCGTCCAGGTGACCCCCGCGTTGCCGGTCTTCCAGACCCCGCCCGAGCCGACCGCCAGGTACCAGGTGCTCCGGTCGCGCGGATCGACGGCGATGTCGGCGATCCGCCCGCCCATGAGAGCGGGGCCGAGCTCGCGCAGCTTCAAGCCGGCGAGCGCGTCGGCCGGCGAGCCGGCGGCGCCGGGCCGAGGGGCGAAAACGGCAAGAGCGGCGACGATGTACAGGCACTGACGAGAGATGAATCGCACCAGGGTCCTCCTTCCCGAGAATCGGAGCGCGCCCGAGCCTACAAGATGCGAGTCGACGAGGCGTCCCTATTCCCAGGCGGGTGGCTCGGCGCCTTCGATGTAGGCCTTCATTACCTGCATCAGGAACTTCCAACCCTTGTTCTTCGCGGCGACGTTCTCCGCGGAGGCGGGCGGGCCGAGCCTCTGCTCGTCGAACTGTAGCGAGCAGCCGGCGTCCGTGGCCTCCAGCTTCCAGGTCAAGAAGGCGACCGCCGGGCCGCCCCACTCCGGGAACGTGAAGCCGGTCGCCTTCAGCAGTTTGCCGGGCACGGCGTGACAGACCTGGCCCCACAGCAGGCCGCCGCCGCCCTCCCACTCCTCGTACACCCGGCCGCCGGGCCAGGCCTCGAAGTGGTAGCTGCGCTTGCCCGGCTCGCCGCCGATGTAGAACTCGGCCGGCCACCATTTGCCCGCCTTGTTGGTCAGTGCATCCCACACCGTCTCCGGTGAGGCCGCGATCTCCGTGCGGAGCTTGATCCTGGGCTCGTCGGTCATGGCGTCTCCTCCGTCTCCTTCGCCTCGGCGAGGCGTTTGATTCCGAGCAGTCGATCGGCCGGCAGCGCCTCGAACGGACGTATCCAGCGCCGGTAGATCTCTTGGATGGGAATCGGG